>VXSC01000018.1 GCA_009838195.1 Rhodothermaceae bacterium
ACGGTCCTAAGGTAGCGAAATTCCTTGTCGGGTAAGTTCCGACCTGCACGAATGGTGCAACGACTTGGGTACTGTCTCGGCCACGGGCTCGGTGAAATTGTGGTGCCGGTGAAGACGCCGGCTACCCGCGGTGGGACGGAAAGACCCCGTGCACCTTTACTGCAGCTTGACATTGACATTGATTAAGGTATGTGTAGGATAGGCGGGAGGCTTTGAAGCTAGGGCGCCAGCCTTGGTGGAGCCACCCTTGAAATACCGCCCTTGCTTTAATTGGTGCCTAACCCGCGACCGTGAATCCGGTCGGGGAACAGTGTCAGGTGGGTAGTTTGACTGGGGCGGTCGCCTCCTAAAATGTAACGGAGGCTCTCAAAGGTACCTTCAGCATGGTCGGCAATCATGCGTAGAGTGCAAAGGCACAAGGGTGCTTAACTGCGAGACATACAGGTCGAGCAGGTGCGAAAGCAGGACTTAGTGATCCGGCGGTTCCTTATGGATGGGCCGTCGCTCAAAGGATAAAAGGTACGCCGGGGATAACAGGCTAATCTCCCCCAAGAGTTCACATCGACGGGGAGGTTTGGCACCTCGATGTCGGCTCGTCGCATCCTGGGGCTGAAGAAGGTCCCAAGGGTTGGGCTGTTCGCCCATTAAAGCGGCACGCGAGCTGGGTTCAGAACGTCGTGAGACAGTTCGGTCCCTATCTACCGTGGGCGTTGGAGACTTGAGCGGATCTGCTCCTAGTACGAGAGGACCGGAGTGGACGAACCTCTAGTGTACCTGTTGTGGCGCCAGCTGCATCGCAGGGTAGCTATGTTCGGCAGGGATAAGCGCTGAAAGCATCTAAGCACGAAGCCCCCCGCAAGACTAGGTCTCCCCTATGGGTCGTTCAAGACGAGGACGTTGATAGGCGGCAGGTGTAAGCATGGTAACATGTTCAGCCGAGCCGTACTAATTACCCATTCGGCTTATTCCTTTGAAATTTTACAGAAGTCAGAGCTCGTTTACATACTGTGCGCTGGTCATATGGCGAAATCGTCCTGTCAAATTATTGCTGCTTCGTGCAGCGACAGGCTTCCTGGTGCTTATAGCGCGGGGGATACACCTCTTCCATTCCGAACAGAGTCGTTAAGTCCCGCAGCGCCGATGGTACTGCCCTTCGTGGTGGGAGAGTAGGTCGGTGCCAGGAACCCCATTTGCAACAGGGCCATTTCCGACTGGATCTGGCTCCTGTTGCGTTCTCTTTCAGTATTGCCAGATTGCTTGGGGGTGCCTCCTGCAGAGGCTGAGATTACACCCTTTGTACCTGATCCGGGTAATGCCGGCGTAGGAAAACGCATGGGAAGTACAGTGGCTACCGCCAAGCAGGGTGAAAAACACACTGTAGTATGCTACTTTCCGCACTGGTTTATTCTGCGTTTCTTTTGAGCCCTCCACTGTCGGGGGTAGTCCAATCCTCAACAGGTGAGCCACTTGAGGGCGCAACCGTTCAAATCTTTGTTGACGATTCCGCGATCCCCCGATATTCCAGAATAACCGATCAGAGTGGGAGCTTTGAATTGGAGGTTGCCGCGGGAGAGTATACCGTAGAGATTCGCTTTCTGGGTTATACAACGCTGCGTCAACCCCTTGAGGTGAATGCAGCCGTACAGAGGACGTTTGTTCTAGAGGAGGGACTCCTTTATGGAGGAGAAGTCGTCACGGAGGCTCGACGTGCCCGGGAGCAACTGACCCCGCTCACCCACAGCAACATTACTGCACGGGAGCTTGCTATGTTACCTTCCATGCAGGATCTGCCCGCTGCACTGGCCCGCTCAGTTTCCATGACGCACTACAGCGAGAACGGAAATGATCTGGGCTATACCTACCTGAGACTGCGAGGATTCGGGCAGCGGCGTGTAGCGGTTTCAATCAATGGGATTCCCCAGAATGATCCGGAAGAGCATAACGTGTTCTGGATCAACTTTTTCGATTTGCAGGGTTCGATACAGGACATTCAGGTGCAGCGCGGAGCTGGAGCTGCCGCCTATGGCTCCACCGGAATCGGTGGCGCAATCAACATTGTCACGGATCCGTATCGCCCTGTTACGGATGTCAGACTGGAAACAGGATATGGCACTTATGACACGCAGCGCTATACATTTCAGGCGAATACCGGTCTCTTGGGTGGGCGCTATGCGGCATATGCACGAGTCAGTCGACTGACATCGGACGGGTACCGGGATTGGTCCTGGTCCGAATTTTGGCGATACTTCGTCGGAATCCGCCGCTATGGGCAGCGGCATACATTCACCTTGCAATCCTACGGCGGCCCCCAGAAAGATGGCTTGGCCTATGTGGGAATCCCCAAAGAGGCGAATACCCAGACGGTGGATGATGGGTTTGGCGGAACTGTCAATCGCCGCTATAACTTCAGCGAGGCGACCCGAGACGTTGAGCGGTTCCATCAACCGCATGTCGAGCTTCTTCACACCTTTTCTCCAAGCCCGAACCGAACCTTCGAGCAGGCGATCTTCTGGATCAAGGGGATTGGTGAGTTTGATTTTGGGGGGACGTTTCGGAGTGCAGATTATTTGCGCCTTCCCGCAGAATGGAGGGGATTGGACCAGGCGCAGCGACAGGATCCCCTATTCATCAGTGCGCCGGATGCTACGGTGCTGTTTCGTGCGGCTCTGGATCAGTGGCAAACGGGGTGGATGCCCCGCTATCAAATCGTTCGTCCCGGTTCAGAAACCACATTCGGAGGGGAATTACGCCTGCACCGGTCGTTGCGGTGGGGGCGTGTTGAAGAATCCGCGGGACTTCCTGCAGAAGTCGTTGGAGCAGAGAACGATTACCGGGTCTACAGTGTGCGAGGAGAAAAGACGGTCGGTTCACTCTACGCAAGTCATTTGATGCGACCACACAGGCGTCTGGCAATCCAGGCAGATATGCAGCTCACCTGGCGGCAGTACAGGATTGTTGAGGAGGAGCTTTTTGGAAATTCATTTCGTGTTCCCTATTTGTTCGTAAATCCGCGTGTAGGGATGACTCTGAACCCCGAGCAGCCACTCAGTGCCTATGTGAGTATTTCCTACGCTAACCGCGAGCCGCGAATGAAATCGTTGTATGATGGCGAGGAAGCTGGCGCTGGCTTCATGCCCCAGTTTGAGAGGAATTCAGATGGGAATTTCGACTACGACAGTCCGATCGTGAAGCCCGAGCGTCTGACCGACCTTGAAATCGGGGGGCAGCTCGACAGCCGATCTTTGCGACTACGTATGTCCGCTTACTGGATGGAGTTCAGAGATGAAATTGTGCCCAGTGGTGGGCTGGATCAGTTTGGAGTTCCACGTACAGGGAATGCTGATCGCACCCGGCACATTGGGATTGAATTGGAAGCGGCAGCCAGGATCCTGCCGGGGTTAAATGCATTCGCTAATGCGACCTTCAGCCGGAACCGCATCGTAAAGTTTGTTGAATACGTGACACAGCCGGATTTTTCGGTTGCACCGATTGATCGGGCGGGCAATCCGATTGCGGGCTTCCCCGCACGCAGCGGAAATCTGGGAGTGACCTACGAGTACGCAGGCCTGACGTTTCGGGCAGATGCACGTCTGGCAGGAGTGCAGTACGTGGACAATGGTGGCGGGCGCACTGCTGATGGTGTCGAGCAGGACAACCTGACGGTAGACCCCTATACCCTGGTGTCTACGACCGTGCAGTGGGAATTCAGTGACCAGTCTGTGCTCAGTGGATTGATGCTCTCCCTTGATGTGAACAATGTCCTAGATTCAAAAGTGCTTCTATATGGAAACGCAGGATTTGGAGCCCCACAGTTCTTTCCAGCGGCAACCCGCCATGTCTTTTTGAGAGCGCAGTATAGGTTGTGGTGAGAATCGTCTTGATGCCAGGAGAGAGCTTTGATAGGGAATTCTTGAGAACGATTTGTTCGAGAGGGAATCATCCGATGCTATTGCTCCAGTAGTGGTTGCGTCGTCCTTTCATAGAGAAGAAAAAGACGATCAATCCGCTCTCGGCCTAAGTCAAAGCTCGGGCTGCGGTGCGATGAACGGTTAGCGGCCCGTGAAGTGGCTAGCCTGGCGCCGGGCCCACCGGAGCGCCACGCTTGCTATGATCGCCATTGTTGCCGCCAATACGTTGAACAACATGTCCACCGGGTCCATGACGCGGCTGGGCAAAAACCATTGGATGCCCTCGTCGATGACGCCGATCACGGATGCGATTACGATTGCAAGCAGACCCGGAACGGGAACCCGCCGTCCCTGCATGGCCCGCTCCAAAAGTGCTTCGTGGACGAAGATGGCCACTACTCCGTACTCGACCAAATGAGAGCGCTCGGTTGGCACCGCCATCCGAACGATGATCAGGAGATAGGCAGCGGCGATGCCAAGAGCGACACCGATCTCCATACCTCCCGGCCGAACCTTTAGGCCCTGTGTGATCACAGTTGCAAGCACCAGAATGCAGCCGAGGAGAAAGAGCCAGACCGACAAGAAATCGCTCCCCAACTGGTCGACCAGGATTCGTGCCAGTCCCAGAGTAGAGTAGATGGCCACCACGACGGCCAGTGTATAAGCCCAGAGGCGTTTCTCTCTTTCCGATGTGAAAATGGACATGACGGGAATCTAGTTGTGTGCCACCGCAATACGACGTAGGGTCATATCGGTTGCCAACAAACGGGAGGCATCCATCGTGTTGGAACGCTGAGGCAGCGGATTCGCTGCACCAACATATCGTGATTCCCTAGTGAGCGGGGCATTGGGTAACCGATTCGTGCTCAACGGAACCCGCCGAAAAGAATCAGCACAGAAGGGCCATATTGTAGAATCATGGAAATTCCGCATATTGGACAACTTGCTACATTAAACGGTAAAAGACTCATCAGAAAGGCAAACAGTGATGGCTGACGAAATACTTGTTGATGAAAACCTAGCTGCGGAGCATGGACTCACGAAGCAGGAGTACGGATGGATTCTGGAGCGGCTGGGAAGGGTTCCGACCATCACGGAACTAGGGATCTATTCAGTCATGTGGAGTGAACATTGCTCATACAAAAACTCCATTGCTGTACTGAAGACCCTTCCGCGTGAAGGGGAAGCTCTTCTGGTGGGCGCAGGAGATGAAAATGCAGGGTTGGTAGATATTGGGGATGGGTTAGCCGTTGCGTTCAAGATTGAAAGTCACAACCACCCTTCGGCCGTCGAACCGTATCAGGGGGCTGCGACCGGTGTAGGTGGAATCCACCGGGATATCTTCACCATGGGGGCACGACCGATCTGTGCTCTGAACTCACTGCGGTTTGGTTCACTTGAGCGCAACAGAGTTCGATACCTGTTTGATGGAGTGGTGCGCGGCATTGGAGATTACGGGAATTCGTTTGGTGTCCCCACGGTGGCCGGTGAAGTGTACTTCGATCCTGCTTACGAAGGGAACCCCTTAGTTAATGCCATGAGCGTAGGAATCGTGAAGACAGACGCGACGGCATCCGCCATTGCGAAAGGGGCAGGCAACAAAGTGTTCATTGTCGGTTCGGCAACAGGTCGAGACGGAATTCACGGCGCAACCTTTGCATCGGAAGAAATCTCAGAAGAGAGTGAGAAAAAACGACCAAGTGTTCAGGTTGGAGATCCCTTCACTGAAAAACTACTCCTCGAAGCAACGCTGGAAGCACTTGACGCAGAAGTGGTGGTCGGCATTCAGGATATGGGGGCGGCCGGAATCACCTGCTCTTCCTGTGAAATGAGCGCAAAAGGTGGTGCAGGGATGCGGCTGAATCTGGATCATGTGCCGGTCAGGGAGCCAGACATGACAGCCTATGAAATTATGCTGTCAGAGAGCCAGGAGCGCATGCTGCTGGTATGTGTGCCCGGAAAAGAAGAACAACTCCAAAGCATTTTTGAGAAGTGGGATTTGCATGCGGTCTGTATCGGAGAAGTGACGGACACCGGGCGCGTGCAGGTGCATTATAAAGGGGAGCAGGTTGCCGATGTGGAGGCCGACCACCTCGTCCTGGGGGGAGGAGCCCCCATTTATCATCGTGAAAGTAGCCGCCCAAAATACCTGAATACGACATCCATTCTTCCAGATCTGGCGGATGTGCAGGCGCACGAGGTTGAATCCATATTGATACGTCTCCTCGGGGCCCCCAATATTGCATCCAAGCAGTGGGTCTTTGAACAATATGATACGATGGTGCGGACAGGGACAGTCGGTGGCCCAGGTGCCAGTGATGCAGCGGTGGTACGTATTAAAGGTTCAAAAAAAGGATTGGCGGTCAAAACCGACTGCAATGGACGGTATATCTATCTGAACCCACGAAAAGGAGGCCAGATTGCCGTCGCCGAAGCCGCACGGAATGTCGTGTGTGCAGGAGGACGACCCCTGGCAATCACAAACTGTCTCAACTTTGGCAATCCGTATAAGCCAGAGGTATACTGGACATTCAAGGAAGCCGTCGGGGGCATGAGTGATGCATGCAAAACGTTCAATACTCCGGTAACGGGAGGAAATGTTTCGTTCTACAATGAGAATCCAGAGGGCGCAGTATTTCCAACCCCGACCATCGGGATGTTAGGCTTGGTAGAGGATGTGGAAACCCACGCAACACAGTCGGGATTTCGTCACGCAGGAGATCTCATCTATCTCCTGAGTCCCAAAGCCTGGAATTTTCGAGGACAGCACCAGGAAATCGGAGGTACGGAATACTTGAGCAGTATTCATGGACAAATTTGCGGAGATGCTCCGCACATGGACCTGGCCGAGGAACATGCCGTGCAGGCAGCCACACTTGCACTGATCCAGGGAGGAGTCATTGCAAGTGCTCACGATGTTGCTGATGGGGGATTATTGGTAGCACTGGCAGAATGTATTCTATTCACAGAGGCGATGGGGGCAGACATACTCCTATCGCCACAGGGAGACTTCCGCCTGGATGCGCTGCTGTTTGGTGAAGCGCAATCCCGAATCATTCTCTCGGTAGCTGTGTCAGAGGTTGAGCGGATGCAAAAGATCCTGGGGGAGCATTCAAAGGTGCAATGGACCTGTTTGGGTACCGTACAATCAAAACCTGAGTTCTCGGTCACAGTAGGCGGTCAGCAGGTTGTCCATTGTTCATCGGATGCAATGAAATCGGTCTACCTAGGAAGCATTGCGGAGTACATGGAACGCGTGGCGGCATAGCTCAACTTACAGAGCAGTTTTGCGTACAATAGGAAGTTTCTATCAACCATCAAATAATATAGATCTATGGCTACTATCGAGCTGACTGATGCCAATTTTCAGACGGAGGTTTTGGATTCTGACGTTCCCGTCCTGGTTGACTTTTGGGCTGCATGGTGCGGACCATGTCGCGCAATTGCTCCGATCGTAGCAGAATTGGCTACAGACTATGCCGGCAAAGCGAAAGTGGGGAAAGTAGATGTGGATACAAACCCGCAGACGGCAATGAATTACAATGTACGCTCTATTCCCACGTTGCTCTTTTTTGTCGGAGGGGAAGTGCGAGATCAGATGATCGGCTCGGCGAGCAAGCGGGAGTTCCAGAAGAAGCTGGATGCACTGATTGGACAGCCTGCGTAATCGCGCTGGCTTGGCAACTACGGATCATTGAAGCAGAGCAACTTTCCGTGTTCACGGACAAACCAGGTTCATTACGTTCGTTAGCCAAAGCGATCCCTAAACCTCAGCGTTAAGCCTGGAAAATGTCGTCCACACCCATCACACCGGAGATTTCGTTTAAAAGTGCAGAGCACCAGCGGGTCGTGATTATCGGTTCCGGTCCGGCAGGTTATACGGCGGCACTCTATGCGGCCCGGGCAAACCTTGCCCCAATCGTCTATGAAGGGCTTGAACCCGGCGGACAGCTTACGACAACGACAGACGTTGAAAATTATCCTGGTTATGTGGATGGAGTTCTCGGGCCCGTCATGATGGAGGAGTTCAAGGCGCAAGCGGTGCGTTTTGGGGCGGAAGTGCGATACGGCTCCGTTACGCAGGTAGACCTGTCCGAACGCCCGTTCAAAATCGTGATTGATGATGAAACAGGCCTTTTGTCAGACACGGTAATCATTGCAACCGGCGCTTCGGCCCGCTACCTGGGACTAGACAACGAAAAACGTCTTTTGGGGCGCGGCGTATCTGCGTGTGCAACCTGTGATGGGGCGTTTTTCCGTGGTGTAGATTTGGCCATTGTGGGAGGCGGAGACACGGCGATGGAAGAAGCGCTATTCCTGACACGGTTTGCATCAAAAATTTGGTTGGTTCATCGCCGTGATCAGTTGCGCGCTTCAAAAATCATGCAGCAGCGCGTGAAGGATCATCCCAAAATTAAGATCATCTGGGACACAATCGTCACGGATGTCCTGGGCACAGATGAGGTCACAGGAGTTCGGCTCAAGAATGTGAAGGACCAAGTTGAAAGAGAATTACCGGTCAGCGGATTCTTTGTAGCGATCGGACACACACCGAACACGGCGCTCTTCACATCCTGGTTGGATATGGATGATCAGGGTTATATCAAAACACTGCCAGGATCAACCCGGACCAATATTTCGGGGGTGTTTGCGTGTGGGGACGCGCAGGATCATGTCTATCGGCAAGCGGTCACGGCAGCGGGGACCGGCTGCATGGCAGCCATAGATGCTGAGCGCTATTTGGCGTCAGGATCGGAAAAGAGTGCGTAACAGAAACGTGATGTTTTTGGGGCGCCCCCGAAGTCGATGCGTATAGTAGGGGAGCCACATACGCCCGTAAGGCACATAGATCCGCATGTTGTATCCTACACACACAATGTCCTGTGGGTCAGGCGCTTTCGTTGTTCGCGCACCCAACGTAGATTATTGCCATAGGGATCCGCGGTTTACCCTTGCAGTGAAGGCTTGCTGATTCTGGTCACGCTAACGAAATGACCAAAGTGGTGCCATGATGAAGATGGATTCTGACTCAATCAGGTGCCTCACAGTTGGTCAAAGCAATATATCACGTACCACATGTGCCTCTTCCACACCCGTGAGCTTCTGATCCAGTCCCCGAAACTTCACCGTAAGGCGGTTGTGATCAATACCCAACTGGTGTAACAGAGTAGCGTTGAGATCTCGAATGTGCACAGGATTCTCAAGTACGTTGTAAGAATAGTCGTCGGTGAGCCCGTACTCAAACCCCGGACGAATGCCGCCACCAGCCATCCACATCGAAAAGCAGCGTCCATGGTGGTCGCGCCCGCTACTGGGATGGCCGAGCTCGCCCTGACTGTAAATCGTACGCCCGAACTCTCCGCCCCAGACCACAAGGGTCTCTTCCAGCAGTCCGCGCCGCTTCAAATCCTTGACCAGTGCAGCAGAGGCCTGATCCACATCAAGACACTGCGCCGGCAACTGCTTCTGTAGCGCAATGTGCTGGTCCCACCCACGATGAAACAGTTGTACAAATCGCACCCCACGTTCTATCATCCGCCGTGCCAATAGACAATTGGCTGCATAACTGCCTGCACGCCTCGCTTGCGCCCCGTAGAGATCAAACACCTCTTCAGTCTCGTCCGAAAAATCCGTTAGGTCGGGGACAGCCGTTTGCATGCGGTAGGCCATCTCGTAGGCCGAAATCCGTGCCAATGTTTCCGGATTCCCGACATCTTCAGCTTTCTTTCGGTTCATGGCCGCCAAGTCGTCCAACATTCTTCGGCGTTGCCCTCGTGTAATGCCGGGCGGATCCTTCAGATACAGCACCGGATTAATTCCCGGCCTAAGCATTACACCCTGATGCTCGCTGGGTAAGTATCCACTACCCCAAAGTCGCGCAAAAATCGGCTGCCCTGGATTTTTTCCTGAGCCCTGTGAAAGAAGCACGACGTACGAAGGCAGATTCTCGTTTTCGCTGCCAAGTCCGTAACTGAGCCAAGCTCCGAGACTGGCATGGCCGATTTGCTGGGACCCGGTGTTGATGAAGGTGATTGCCGGATCATGATTTATGGCCTCAGTGACCATCGACTTAACGATGCAAATGTCATCAGCAATCGTTTGCGTATGCGGCAAGAGGTCACTGATCCATGTTCCGTGTTTGCCGCATCGCCGCATGGGCCAGTTCGGCGCAACAACCGGAAAGGAAGCCTGATTGACGGTCATACCGGTGACCCGCTGGTTCCCACGGACGGAGTTAGGTAGCTCCGTAGCATGCAGATCGCGTTGCAGCGGCTTGTAATCAAATAGGTCCACATGAGACGGTCCACCAGACTGGAACAGATAAATAATGCGGCGCGCCTTTGGGGCAAAATGCGGTCCTGGTGGACGCTTGATCAGATCTGGAAAAAGAAGTGCGGCAAGGCCCATACGACCAATACCGCGGGCAGACTGCCCAAGAAACGTGCGACGCGTAATGGTGCGCTCATAGGCGAGTAACGGATTCATCAGTTGCGGGTGATGGTTTCGCTGAGATTTAAAAGCACACTCGCCACTACTGTCCAAGCCGCATGAGTGGCCAAATCCGTCGATAATGCTGTCGGCGACGCGCCAACGCTCAAGATAGCACGAGCGCGGACAGAATCAGCCTCAAATACTCGCATCTCTTCCGCCAGACGAGTTTCCAAGCGATGCCGGTCTTCCCTATCAGGCTCGTGGCTCGTCACCGCCTCGAAGGCATACACAATTCGCTCCGCTTCCGGTACAGTGCTGAGGATTCGAGTTGCAAAAGCTCGACTGGCCTCTACAAATTGCGGATCATTCAGCAATACGAGCGCCTGCAGAGGTGTGTTCGTATTTTCGCGCTGCACCGTACATACCTCTCGCGTTGGCGCATCAAATGCCATCATGCTGGGCGGGGGCGCCGTCCGTTTCCAGTAGGTGTACAGGCTGCGGCGGTAGAGTTTTTCACCATGATTCTGGATAAACGTCTGGGCCGTAGCGGGCGTGCTCCCATAGTGGCTGACTTCCTTCCAAAGTCCGGTGGGCTGGTAGGGATGAACACTGGGGCCACCCAGTCGGTGTACCAGCAACCCGCTTACGGCCAGTGCTTGATCACGAATAAACTCGGCTTGCAGCCGGAAACGCGGGCCTCGGGCCAAAAGGGCGTTCTGTGGGTCTCGCGTCAACAGATCCGGCGTGGCACGGCTCGATTGCCGGTACGTAGCGCTCATGACCATGGTCTTGAGGAGCGCCTTTGTATCGAATCCGGATTCCACAAACGTGATGGCCAACCAATCCAGCAGCGAGGGGTGCGTCGGCAAGGAGCCACGCGCACCAAAGTCTGCTGCTGTAGGTACGAGGCCACGTCCAAATACCATTTGCCAGAATCTATTGACAGTAACACGGGCCGTTAGCGGGTGAGATGGATGCATCAGCCACTCAGCCAAATCCAACCGAGTAGCATCTTCCTGCAGAGGCGGCAGCCAAGATGGCACACCCGGCGAAACAGAATCGGTAGGCTGGTCATATTGGCCACGGTACAGGATACGCGTCGGCCGCGGGACATCAGTCACCGCCATGACCATCGTGGGATGTGGCTCCGTGAGCACGCGCAACCGCTCTTCGAGATTGGCAATGGCGTGGCGTAGTGGCGCAGCCTCTTCTGCTCGCTCGTAGAATGCCTGACGCAATAACCCCGAATTCCCGTCGCCATTTACTAGCGCATGCTGCACTTGTGCAGGCAATGTCGTGCCGTCATCGATACCTTCCATTGCCAGCACACGAAAATGCCTCGCTACCTGCCAATTTCCGGAGCCAAAGTTCAGCATCACCGTAAAGTGCGGCACTTCCTTCGAATCAAGCGGCACATCAAAGGTGAGCGTTAGATGAACTGGTGACCTTCGCACCGGATGGGGTGACCAGCCATTGTGTCTCCGGTCGTCGAGCACGTTTTCGGGGGCATAATCTGGATGGATATGTGATGCTGACACACGAGCCAATCCATGTGTACTGTGAAAATCCACTTGGTCAGTCGGTAGTGCACCAGCACGCACATGAACGCTCGTTACTACGAAGGACTCGGGCAGGTCGCCATTGCCGTGTCCCAGTGTGCCAGAAACATTATCCGGGTAAAACACCACACGCAACCCGGTGATTTCGGCATCCAGGTCTTCGGGTACGGTAAGCGATACATTGTAGGCGGCAAAGTATGCGGGCTCGTCAATACGCACCGAGCCGTCGGGCTGCACTTCACCCGTATACCCCGAGTTGGGCGTCGTGACTTTAGTGGCTTGGAGCGGATGCACCTTCAGGTTCTGGCCACGCATACTAAGCAAGGATCGCTCGCGATCTTCCCAAACGCCCTGGACTGGATCGACACGGTCGGTTTCGGCACGCAGCATTGCCAGGTCGGCCTTTACTTCTTCGATTTCAACTTCTGTAGCGAGAGGACTCAAGGTTTCCAGTTGTGGTACAGCGTTTATGCCGCCGTCTCCGTCTAGTCCACGTTCGGGAACACTGTTGAAGAAGGCAAAAAGGCGATAGTAATCACGTTGGGTGATTGGATCATATTTGTGATCGTGACACTGTGCGCACGCAAACGTGAGCCCGAGAAATACCTCGCCCGTTGTCTTGACGCGATCAGCCACATAGTTGACCAGGTTTTCTTCCGGGATCGTTCCGCCCTCGTGCGTGATCATGTGATTCCGATGAAACCCCGTGGCCATGTGTTGCACATCGGTAGCTTCCGGCAACAAGTCGCCGGCAAGTTGTTCGATCACGAATTCGTCAAACGGCTTATTGGTATTGAAGGCATGAATGACCCAGTCTCGCCAGAGCCACATATGTCGGCCACCGTCGATCGAATAGCCGTTCGTATCTGCGTAACGTGCCAAATCCAACCAGTGCACAGCCATACGTTCGCCAAAGTGTGGTGACGCCAGGATTCGATCTACCAAGTACTCATATGCATCTGGCCGGTTATCCGCCACAAACGCGCGCACATCCTCTACCGACGGCGGCAATCCAGTGAGATCCAGATACAGCCGACGTATCAAAGTGCGTCGATCCGCTTCTTCAGTAGGTTCAAGTCTATCTCGTTCCAACCGCGCCAAGATAAAGTGGTCAATTTCATTTCGCGTCCACTTTCTCTGGCGTACTCTGGGCAAATCCGGCAGCGATTGGGGGATGAGTGACCAGTGGGGCTTCCACTGCGCACCTTGGGCGATCCAACGGGTAAGTGTTTGAATTTCAGAATCAGTGAGAGCGTGCTGGGTCTCGGGCGGCGGCATGCGTTCCTGGGGGCGCTTTTCGGTAATGCGGCGCACGAACTCGCTGGCGTCCGGGTTGCCCGGCACGATGACATTCCGTGTTGTATCGTCACGCAACGATGCATACAATCCGGCCTCCGTGTGGAGACTCAATTCGGCTTCACGGCTTTCTGGATCTGGACCGTGACAGGCATAGCAATTGTCCGCGAGAATGGGCTGAACATCATAATTATAGTCCACCACCGGACTTGTATCCGGCAAACAGCCCGCGGTGACAAGTGTCATAAGCAGCGGGCCCAACGTCCTATGGCTCCAAAGCGCCATTACCAAGCTATGCAGTAACCCTCTCCGTTGCTACTGGTGCCATCCTTCATGGTTTCGTGTTCACGGTCAAAGTGGATTGCGGTAGTCAGGCTGGACATTCGTGTTGACTTCGGCGGTCACCTCTGTCCCAGAGGCACTGGGGTAGGATTATTGGAAAAAGTGAACACCACAAACGAGAAAATAAAAGATTCCTCCTGGAAGCCCTGAAATAACGATTATTAAATTCCAAATGGTGCCAGACCGCCGAAGTCAAGACCGGAAAATAGTGCGTAATAGAAACGTGATGTTTTCGGGGCGCTCCCGGAGTCGGCGCGTATAGTAGGGGAGCCACATACGCCCGTAAGGCACATAGATCCGCATGTTGTATCCTTTACGCACTGTGTCCTCCTGCGTCTTCTGGCGCAGGCCATACAACATTTGAAATTCAAACCGGGACGGATCAATATCTTTCGCCCGCGCATAGGACTTGGTCGCTTCAATCAACACATCATCGTGGGTGGCAATTGCGGGATAATGTCCGTGCTGAAGCAGTTTATGCATGCAAGTGATGTATTGAGTACGGATTTGCGACATGCGCTGGTACGCAATCGTCGCCGGCTCCCGGTAGGCACCCTTACAGAGGCGGACGCGTGCCCCCAAGTCGCACATATGGTCCACATCCTTTACGGTACGCTTCAGATATGCCTGCAGCACAATCCCTACATGCGCGCGATAGTCAGGAAAGACGGATTCAAAAATGCGGAGTGTTGAGTTAAGGACGGAGCTACCTTCCATATCTAACCGAACAAACCCATTCATAAGCTTTGCCTCCTCCAGGAGTGTACGAAGGTTTTCAAGGCAGAAGTCTTCGTCAATGACCTGTCCGATCATAGAGAGTTTGATGGAGATATTGCGATCCAGACTAGGCTCAGAAGCAAGTGCCCGTAGCAGCCGTATGTAGGCATCCCGGCTTTTCAAAGCGAGATCTCTACGGACTATATGCTCTCCAAGTAGATCCACCGTCGTAAACAGCCCTTTATTGCGCAGCTGCCTCACCACAGGAATCGTGTCAACAAGGGTTTCGGCTGCTACAAACCCGCGGGCAAGAGCAAAAGGTAGTCGAATCATGGAAGATCTACCTGACGGAGCATGAAATCTTGTTTAAAGCGAAACCTTTCAGAAAAACTTTCCGTAATGAAGGAAGTGTTTTCCGGTGAGTGGAAGCATAGGCATCGTATCACAATCCCAGGTGTTTTCGATGCCGTTTTTTTATGCATCCACTGCGGTCATGATTCTACAGATGTCCAGTCATTGGGGGAATTTATTTTTCCCGGGAGGCTCTCCAAGTCCGTCGTGACCAGATCTGCTCCATGTTCATGCAACAGGAGCGTATGCGCATCCGAATCCAGGTAAGGGGGGACGAAACCAATCGCCAACATACCCGCTGCACCTGCCGCAGCCATATCATCAACCGAATCCCCGATATAAACGGTCAGGTCGGCCTGGATCGGTAAGCCAGCTCCCTGAAGAATTGCCATTGCATACAGGAGCGGATAGGGATCGGGTTTTCCGCGATTATCCTGATTTTCGCGGGGAACCAAAAGAGAAAAATATTCCTGCCATCCGAACCGGTCCAAGGCCCAGCGCGCCTCATCCCGGGGTCGGCCCGTTACAATTCCGAGCACGTGACCGCCTTGTTTTAACTGTTGCAGTGTGCGGGTTTGGATCAGGGGTCGTTCTTCGGTAATAAATCCATCCCAGTCCTCCCCTCGGTAGCGGCGCTGAAATTCGTCCACGACACGCACATACGGCACTTCCATCCCGTAGTCCCCAATAATCGTGTGCGTGAGCGTCCAGTCGTCATTGAAGCCTCCACGGTCTTTATAGCGCTGGATTGTTTTTGGCCTTATCTCACGCCCCGTGAAATGGTAGACGGTTTCTTCAATGACACGTAGATAGGAGCCAGACACATCGACTAGCACACCATCCATATCAAACAGGACGACAGGAATTAGTGGAGAAGCCGGCATCTAGCGGAGATGCTCCGAGAAACAATAAAAGGATGCATCTTAGGAGTTCATGGTCACCAAAAACTCGTCATTGCTTTTGGTAGACCGCATCCGGTCAAGCAGAAAGTTCATCGCCTGGATTGGATCCATGTCTGCCAGAAGCTTTCGCAGAATCCATATACGGGCTAAGCGTGCTTCCTGAATCAGCAGTTCTTCCCGTCGGGTTCCACTCATGACTACGTTAATTGCAGGGAAGATACGACGATCTGCCATTTCTCGGTTCAGGACCAATTCCATATTCCCCGTTCCTTTGAACTCTTCAAAGATCACTTCATCCATGCGGCTTCCTGTATCGATCAATGCAGTTCCGATAATGGTCAGGGATCCGCCCTCTTCAACATTGCGAGCAGCACCGAAGAAACGCTTTGGCCCTCTCAATGCCGTGGCATCCAGCCCCCCGGAAATTGTCCGTCCCGAATCCGGGCACACGGCGTTGTGAGCACGGGCTAAGCGGGTAATCGAATCAAGAAGAATCACCACATCCTGCTTCGCTTCAACGAGGCGTTTTGCCTTTTCCAACACAATATTTGCCACCTCCACATGTCGTGAGGGTTCCTGATCAAAGGTGGATGCCACCACTTCCCCCTTTACATGACGCTCCATGTCCGTTACTTCCTCCGGTCGTTCGTCCACCAACAGGATGATCAGGTGTGCTTCTGGGTGATTCGCACTGATAGCGTTCGCAATCTTCTGTAGGAGAATGGTTTTGCCCGTTTTCGGCTGGGCAACAATAAGTCCCCGCTGCCCTTTCCCAATTGGGGCAAAAAGATCAAGGACGCGCATGGACATGTCATGTTTACGCGTTTCCAGGCGAAGGACCTCATCGGGATAGAGGGGGGTCAGATAGTCAAAATTCTGCCGTTCATCCAGAGAGCCTGGGTCCTGCCCGTTGATTTTCTTAACGTGGATGAGTGCGAAGTACCGCTCCCCTTCTTTCGGGGGACGGATTTCGCCATCCACCGAATCTCCAAGCCGGAGACTGAATCGCTTGATTTGGCTGGGAGACACATAAATATCCTCCGGGCTGGGTAGATAATTATAATCCGGCGATCGCAGAAATCCATACCCATCGGGTAGAATTTCTAGGACCCCGGTCTTTTCAATCATCGTGTCCGGGTCAAGTTTGCGGGGATCAAACTGTCCCATGAATGGTGGTTTCGGCTCGTGAACGCGACGGCGCCGATCATCTTTTGAAGACATTCGGGGATCTTTTCGCCCGCGCCGTGCGGGGCCATGTCTTTTGGAACGCCCTCCCGGTCGTCCTCCTCTTGGGGGTCTTCCATCAGGGTCGTGGCGTGGAGGTGACGACATTGGATCAGAGTAGGAGTTGTTTGGTGATTTGGTTTTTTTACGTGGCCCGACAGATTTGCCAGGCTTTTTTCTGCCTGTTCTAGGCTTTTCTTCACGAAGAAAATGAGTTCGTTTGGGAGGCAAGGTCCCAGCCGAACTAGGTGAATCAGAAGATGCGTTCGAAGCAACTACCGTTTGATTTTGTCGAGCAAGTTCGGTAGAAGATTCACGATCAGAGGTCGTTTCGGAGTTTTGCTGGGGAGGAGAAGAAAACTTTCCGTCTTCGGTTGCGGGGTTCCCATTTTGCCGAGGATCACGAGGAAGGTCTCCGTTGCTGGAAACGGCTTTGGAATTCTGATGGTCAAGAATGAAGTGAATCAACTCCTGCTTACGCAGAGCATGCCATCCCCCAACGCCCGTCTGTCGGGCAATTTCCTTCAGTTCGGGAAGTCTCTTGGTTTTTAGTTCAACTTGGTTCATTGAAATTGTGGATAAGAATAAGCCAGCAGAGAAGCCGTGTTCTGCGTGGCAGGCTAAGAATGATCTCCGCAGGGAGCGGAAACCTCATTGAAATAGGTGAGCGTGGATAGGCTGAGAGTAAGGGCAGCAACGAAATGCTGCTACGATAATGCTAGAGTCGTGCAAGTAGGATTGGGTGCCTGATACGTAAAACAGACGCAATTGGTTACCAAACCTGCGGAAAGTTAATAAAAATCCGAATTATTCACAAATTAACCGTAGGAACGCCTCCGCGAGCATGTGTGAACCGCAAACGAGAATGGAGTCTTGATTGGAAGCCTGTTCCTGTGCAAGATGCCACATCGCAGAAATGGACCCCGTGCCGGCGAGGGAAATTGCATGTGCACGAAGTGTTGTGGCTAGGCGTGCAGCAGGGAGGGCACGCCGAAGCGCAAGGTCACACGCATATACTTTGAGCGATAGATGCGCATTCAGCACCTGCATGATACCGGAAAGGTCTTTGTCCTTCATCAGCGCAAGCAAAAGATGCACGGTTCCAGTAGAGGGCATATAGTTGAGGGCTGCCGCAATTGCTGCAGGATTGTGAGCTACGTCCAAAACTGTCAATGGGGCTTGCCGGAGGACTTCAAGGCGTGCCCGCAGCCCGGTCAATTCACGGACCCGGGAGAGCCCTTCCTGAATCAAATCCGGTTCCTGTCTCGTTTCCGGGAAAAGCTGTTCGGCACTTCGCGCGGCCAAAAGAGCGTTTTGAGCGTGGTGTGGTCTGGTTCGAAGGTCCTGTGAGGACAGCTCATATACACCTGCGGGCGTCTGAAGGCAATTGCCAACCACCTGTCCTGCTTCAATCCAGGGTGCGTGTTGACTGCGGGCAACGTCCTGTATGATTTTCTGGGTCGCATCGCGCCCCGTTGCTGCGATGACAGGAGTTTTTTTCTTAATGATTCCCGCTTTTTCGCGTGTGATGGATGCAAGTGTGCTTCCCAGTGTTTGGGTGTGATCTAGGTCAATTTGGGTGATCACCGAGAGTTTTGGACACAGGATGTTGGTTGCGTCAAGTCGGCCTCCGAGCCCGGTTTCAACGATGGCAAAATCCACCGAGGATTTTGCGAAGAAAAGAAAACCAAGGGCAGTCATTGCCTCAAAAAAGCTTGGTTGCAGGCGGTCAAACAGAGAGCCGTAACGATCCAGCGCATCCTGCATCCAGTCCGCAGGTACAGGGGATCCATTGAGTCGGATCCGCTCAGACAGGTGCAGCAAGTGAGGGGACGTATAGAGTCCAATGCGGTATCCAGCAACTTGCCCGATCGCTGTAATCATGCTCGCCACGGAGCCCTTTCCGTTTGTGCCGGCAACATGCACACTGGCAAAGTCGCGCTCCGGATTTCCCATCGCATCCAGGAGAATGGAAACTCCCCGCAAGCCGGGTTTCATCGCTGCATTGCCTAGCTCGGAGTAGCGCGGAAGATTCAGCAGCCGCACTGCATAATCCGCCGATATCATGACTTCCTGGGACGCAGCGTAACCACCGGAAGAATCATCTCCTCCATGGAGGCACCCCCGTGCTGCATGGAATCATTGTAGAGATTTCGGTAGTGATGGTAGTTGGTGGGATAGACGAAGTAATAGTCTTCCTTCGCAATGATATAGCAGTCCCCCGCGCTGCCAGAGGGTAAGCCAAAGGCTTTTGGATCCTTAACAATCATTGCATGACGAGGGTCTGCCCAAAGGTTGCGCCCGAATTTGTAACGCAAAGCCGTGGATGTATTGCGGTCTCCACGAACTTTAGCTCCATGCAGGCTCCGGACCGCTCCATGGTCGGTGGTGATAATAATCGTACAGTCCTTTCTAGACAGTGTTTGAAAGGATTGATACAGCCAGGAGTGTTTGAACCAAGTTCGCGTCAGAGCCCGGTAGGCTTGTTCGTCGGGGGCTAATTCCCGGATCACATCTGAGTCGGCTCTGCTGTGAGCCAGAATATCCACGAAGTTGACGACGATGGCATTCAGATCTGCCTGCAGATAATGGTTCACATCCTGCGCGAAGGCACGACCATCTTCCTTGCCAATTAGTTTTCGGTATCGCATGGAAACGTCACGCTGGTTGAATCGCTCAAGGCAGGAGGCGAGTAAGGTTTCCTCATGACGATTTCGGCTGTGCTCATCCCCGTTTTCGCCCTGCCAAAGGGTTGGATGCCGACGGTGGATTTCGTAGGGTAGAAGACCACTGAAAATCGCATTCCGTGCGTAGGGGGTCGCGGTTGGCAGAATCCCCATTGAGAAATCGGTCTGGATAGAGAAGAGGGGTAAAAGCAGGGATTCAAACTCCAGCCACTGATCATACCGCATGCAGTCAATCACGAAGAAGATCACGGGATGGTCTGCATTGAGTTGCGGGATGACCCAGTGCGGGATCACTTCATGCGAGAGCCGTGGGCGCTCATCCAATGAGCGGGAATTATATGCCGCAACCCAATCAGGGTAGACATCTTCGATGTATCGACCGAATACCCGGTTTGCTTCTCGGTACTGATCAGACAGAACTTGACGGGCACCTTCGTCACTCTCCAGTTGGCGATCATAGTGGACCAGTTCTTGGTACAGGCTGATCCATTCCTGAAAGCTCGTGTAGCTGTTGAGGGTTGCAGAAATTGCATTGAAGCGGTGCATGTAGTCTTGAGATACACGCGCATTCCGCAACTGAATCCGCTCAAGGAGCCGCTTGCAGGTAAGCAGGATTTGGCTGGGGTTTACCGGCTTGGTCAGGTAGTCACTGATCTGTCCACCCAAGGCCTCATCCATGAGATGCTCTTCCTCGCTCTTGGTTACCATGATCACCGGGAGGTCCGGACGTTTTTGTTTGATGGCCGCCAGCGTCTCCAGCCCGTCCATACCGGGCATCTGCTCATCCAGAAGGACTACGTCAACTAAATCATCCTGAGCGACCGCCTCAACTGCGTCCGCCCCATTAGTTACACACGTAACCTGGTAGCCACGATTTTCAAGAAAAAGTACGTGGGATCGGAGCAGATCAATTTCATCGTCTGCCCAAAGGATATGCCCGGCTGTTGACATCGACTGATGAGGGTTGAGTGAGTCGTAGCCGTAAATTCAGATGCAGAGAATTGAGATGGGCCGTAGGAGTTGCAGTATACCACAAATGCATCATCATGTTCGATACAGCGCGCAACAGGGTCGGATCTAAGTGGTATACGCGAAGGAATCATCCGAACAGAATCATGGCAAGAAAAGGATTATCCAAACGAATGCAGATTGCGCTGAATGAGCAAATTAAAGCGGAGTTGGACTCGGCTTATCTGTACTTGGCGCTTGCTGCCGAAATGGAATCTCGGAATCTGAAAGGCTTTGCTCATTGGCTGCGAATCCAGTGGGAAGAAGAGCTCGTGCATGGGTTAAAACTGTACGATTTTCTACTTCAGCGTGATGCAAGAGTTGAACTTCACGCTCTGGATAAGCCGAGCATCGACTCAGAGCAGACAACACTGGAAATTTTTTCACAAGTGCTGGAGCATGAACAGTACATCACTGCTCGAATCAATCAGCTGTATGCATTAGCTCAGGAGGACCTGGATTATGGCTCCCAGACGCTACTGCACTGGTTCATAGAGGAGCAGCTGGAAGAAGAGGAGTCTGCCCGTGAGATCGTGGACAATTTACGTTTGGTTGGTGAATCAGGGGCTGCGCTCTTTCTTCTGGATCGTGAACTGGGACAGCGCTCTGATGACCATGAAGAGGAATAATCAAGGAGTACATCTCATATATGATCCGGTCTACATTTTGTAATTCATGTCGGCATTGAAATTTCTGGTCCCTGGAGTAATTTCCCAGGAGGAATTTGACGCGGTTAACATTGAGATTTATGATGTAGCTCCCGGAGTCTTGATGCTCGTTGGTCTTGGAGGCAATATTGGAGTTTCCTTCGGAGAGGACGCGACGTTTATGATTGATGGTCAATTTGGACCTCTCACTGAAAAAATCTTTGCAGCAGTCGCGACGCGTACAGATAAACCGGTCCTAGTAGTTCTCAATACGCACTGGCACTTAGATCATGTGGCAGCAAATGAAAGTTTAGTCGACCGTGGAGTTACGATTCTGGCACACGAGAACGTTCGAAAACGCCTGAGTGCGGACCAGGTACTGCCTGCGTTCGGGCAAACTGTCCCAGCTAGGCCCCAAAAGGCACTTCCCTCCGTTACGTTTACGGAGGATATGTCCCTGCATTGGAATGGGGATACGATAGAGATCTTCCACGCACCGGGTGCCCATACGGATGGGGACACAATTGTGCATTTCAGAAAAGGCAACGTGATCCATATGTCGGATACGTACTTCAACGGAATGTATCCGCTCATCGACATAGACTGTGGAGGTTCAATTGATGGAATGATTGCTGTTGCGGAAGCGGTGCTTGTACGCTCCAATGAGAGTACGAAGATCATTCCAGGGCATGGGCCACTGTCCAATCAATCTGAACTGGAGGCATACCGGGATATGTTGGTGACGGTCCGTGATGCTGTATCGACACTGATCCAGGAGGGAAAGTCTCAGGAGGAGGCTATTGCTGCAAAGCCTACCGCTGCCATAGACGCTGATTGGATCGATGGGGTCTTGGAGCCGGATGTATTTGTCGCGCACGTATACACGTCACTGACCAAAACTACCGGCCAATAAGCCCGGCTGCATGTGCAGCTTTGTAAAGAGTCTCGCGGTCTGACGACTTCAGGGGAAGGATCTGAAGATCAACGAGTAGGTCCCCCGTTCGTTTTGTCTCCGTTTGAACTCCGCATCCCTTGAGCCGCAGTCTGGTCCCTGGGGTCGAATTGGGTGGAACATCAATCGTGATCGGTTCCCCATAGGGGTCAACAATTGTATGTGTACATCCCAACAGCGCCTCCAGTCCGTTTAGGGGCAGCTTCATTTGTAGGGTGATTCCTTTTCGGGTAAATACGGGGTGTGGGAGCACCTTGAAGGTAAAGACACGTGCACCGGGGTCATCAGAGGCGCGGATCCGGAATTTATTCTTCACTCCCCGGGGAAGGACAATCCGGGTAAGAGATCCATCTTTGCCTCGAATCATAACGGGCCCGCCTCGAAGAGCACGCTCCAGAGATATATTCACGACATTGCTGCCTCCCCCAAAAAGCTCCTCAAAAAACTCACCGATACTGGAGAAAAAGTCGTCTACGAATACCGGTGAGGGGGCGGGTTTCGTTGTGATACGAAGTTGATCATAGGCCTTTCTTCGGGCAGGGTCTGAGAGAATACTGTAGGCCTGCTGAAGCCGTTTAAAGCGCTCCTCCGCTTCATCATCACCAGGGTTTCGATCGGGGTGATGCTGTTGGGCGAGTCGGCGATAAGCTGTCTTGATCTCTTCCGCGGAAGCGAACGGGTCGACTTCCATTACGGCATAAAGGTCATCAGCAATAGTCAAACGAGACATAAACAACTCCAGGATGGTTCAAGAACAGGTACGTACGATATTCAGTAGTACGGTTAGAGATAATGAAGAGAATTTCAAAGATACTGATTGCGAATCGAGGAGAGATCGCTCTGCGGATCATGCGCACCTGTAAAGTGCTGGGGATACGTTCGGTTGCAATCTACAGTGAAGTTGATCGCAGAAGTGCCCATGTGGTTTATGCAGACGAGGCCTATTGCGTGGGCCCTGCTCCGTCGGTAGACTCGTATCTGAATCTGAGCCGGATTATGGATGCGGTCAAAGAGAGCGGGGCAGATGCGGTTCATCCAGGTTACGGATTCTTGTCTGAGCGGGCTGAACTTGCTGGGGCATGTGAAGACCAGGGAGTTGTGTTCATTGGCCCCTCCGCACACACAATCAGTGATATGGGGGACAAAATGCTGGCCAGAGAGCTCATGCAGACACATGACGTGCCGGTGGTTCCAGGAACCGAAGGGGCGGTCACCCATGTTGACGAAGCACTAGCCATTGCGGATCAAATTGGATATCCCGTGCTCGCAAAAGCAGCGGCAGGGGGTGGCGGCAAAGGGATGCGCAAGGTGAATAGCGCCCAGGAAATGGAGCAGGCGCTCGACCGGGCACAGGGGGAAGCAGGGTCTGCCTTTGGGGATGCCCGCATCTTTATTGAGAAGTATTTGGAGAATCCACGTCATATAGAATTTCAGATCCTTGCAGATGCATACGGCAAATGTATCCATCTGTTTGAACGCGAGTGTTCCATACAACGACGTCACCAGAAAGTCATTGAGGAAGCCCCCTGCGCAGATATGACCGTAGAATTAAGATCACGCATGGGGGCAGCAGCGATCCGCGCCGCACAGGCATGCAAGTATGTTGGTGCAGGGACCATTGAGTTTTTACTTGATCGGGACAACAACTTCTACTTTATGGAAATGAATACGCGCCTTCAAGTGGAGCACCCGGTCACCGAGTACATCACTGGACTGGATCTTGTTGCCGAGCAAATTAGGATCGCAGAAGGGGCACCCCTGCCGTACGAACAAAATGAAATGGAGATTCATGGGCACGCAATAGAGTGTCGCATTTATGCGGAAGATCCAGAATCCAATTTTTTACCGAATCCGGGCATGATCACATTTCATCAGGTTCCAACGGGGGTTGGGGTCCGGGTGGATAGTGGCCTGGAGGTCAGCGGCGAGGTGCCGATCTATTACGATCCAATGATCTCAAAAGTGATTACATGGGGTCGTACGCGTGATGAAGCAACAGGCAGAATGATCGGTGCTTTAAGTGATTATCAGATTGCAGGGGTAAAAACAACGTGCCAATTCTGCCGCCGTGTTATGCAAAGTGCAGCATGGCAGGAAGCTCGTCTTAGTACTCATTTTGTAGATGAGCACTCAGAGCTTCTGGTTGAGGAAGCTGAGACTCCGACGGAGGCTGCAGCTGTGACAACTGTTTTGCTGCAGAGAAGCAATCCCCCCAACTTACTGGCAACTGCTTGGCTTAATCGCAGAGAGAGTTGATCTATTGAGCAGATCAACCATCTCAGACCAAGGATACGGGAATCTCTTGGAGTACAAATTTGGCTAAGCGACATCTTCAGGAACGGATCAGTCCCGCCAGAAGTCCAGGATCAACGACCTCTTGCTAGTTGTGGGGCGAAACACAGGGACATTTCCGAACTTGAAACCAGTTTTCAGCTGCAGTAATCTGCACCGAAAGATTCTGGATTACCTCAAAACGGCCATTCTTGAGTTGTAGTGTGAGTATTCCGAACGAAGTGGCCCACTTGGTCGGAATATGCATGTAGTGGAAGGGACAATTCCAGCATGGATCCGCACTACCGCGGTTAGAAATCATATCCGTATACGTATTCTGCCTGCGTATCAAAGAATCTTAGAAGCCTCCCAACCAATAATAGCTTTTTTTCTTGTCGGCCCCCAATGATATCCACCGATATTCCCTGACTTCTGAATTACTCTGTGACATGGAATCAGGTAAGCGATCGGGTTATTTCCAATTGCAGTCCCCACAGCTCTAGATGCTTTTGGATGTTCAATGACTTTTGCTATCTCGCCATAAGTTGATAAACTTCCATATGGAATTGATAATAATGTTTCCCAAACTTTCAATTGAAATTTAGTTCCCTTTAGATGTAGTTTTATTTCATTCAGATTGCCCCAATCGTTACGGAAAATAGACAATGCATCTTGTTGAAATTTATCCGCTTTTGGATTGAAGTTTGCGTTTGGAAATATAGCCTGTAATCCCTTAAATGCTAATGTATTGTTTTCACTAAAAGCCATACGACAGATTCCTTTATCGGTGGATGCTACAATGATGTCCCCAAAAGGACTCTCCGAAAAACTGTAATTTATTTTAAGGTTGGCTCCGCCATTTTTATACTCACCGGGAGTCATACCTTCTATAGTTATGAACATGTCGTGAAGCCTGCTTGTACCTGATAAGCCTATTTCAAAAGCTGTATCAAATAGGGTACTTTTCTTGTTTCTGAGCAAGTTCTTTGCATAACCATAACCAATAAACTTCAAGTATTTTTTTGGACTAATTCCTACCCATTCTTTGAACAAACGCTGAAAATGAAAAGAACTTAGGTTTATATGGTCTGCTATTGAGTCCAATGATGGTTGACTCTTAAAGTTATCATCAATAAATGAAATTGCGTCTGCTACCTTGTTATACTGATATGTTTTGTTTCTAAGCATAGGCTGAAAGTTCCTCGTTTAGTTCGTGTACCAACTCGTTTATTTCTTTTTCGGTAGTATTGTAGTTTGTAATACAAGCCCTAAAGGTAGGAACGCCTTTTATAGGGTAAACAGACAACCATGATTTCCCTTTAGCCAAAATTTTACTCATAACCTCTTTTGTAAAATTTGCATCTGTTTCAAAGTCTGCTTTTGTGAAGCACACAACTGGCAAATCTGTATCGTTTTTAATGAGCCAACCATTTTCTATTAGCTGATTCTTCAGGTATTGTCCCATCTTTGCTTGGTGATTAATAGTTTGCTCATAAGTTTTCCAGCCGTAGAATAGTAATGAGAGGTAAACTTTTAGACCTGCGAATCTTCTCGACCATTGTATCGAATGAGCAAAAGGTTCAGTAATTGTTAGTCTATCTGCTTCTTTGGGCATGTATTCAGTGGTGGTTCTGAAAGTTTTTCCAAGAATGTCATTTTTCGACGTCAAAAAAATGCTTGTTCCCATAGGAACAGACATCCATTTATGAGCATCGAAAGTGATAGAGTCAGACTTTTCAATACCCTCTAATCGGTACTTTAAGGCTTTACTTAGAATCGCACCACCTCCGTAAGCTGCATCAACATGGAACCAAATATTGTGGTCTTTGCAAATGGTATTGAGTTGATTTAAGTCATCAATCGTGCCAGTTCCTGTGGTTCCTGCCGTTCCTATAATCATCAGCGGAGAATAAACCGAAGTATCTAGATTGCTTAGTCCTTGTTGTAAAATCTTTGTGTCCAGTTTTAATTCATCCGTTACTGGGATTGATTTTACCAAGTTGTATCCCAGTCCTATAGCTTTAGCTGCTTTTTGAATTGAGTGATGAGCCTCTTCAGAACAAAGTATAACTGGTTTTTCGCCAACTCCAAACAAACCATCTTTTGCAAAGTCTGAATACTTGTTGTTCAGTGCACACAATATAGCAGTGAGATTTGCTTCAGCCCCGCCTGTAGTAAAAACACCATCCGCGCTTTTATCTTCGTAACCAAATTTAGAAGTAAACTCCCGAATTATAAATTCTTCCACTTCAACAGCAAATGGTGCATGGCTCCATGCGGCTAATTGGGGATTGTAGGTGGCTGTAATCAGGTCAGCTATTATACCTGCATAATTAGAGCGTGGATTAAATAGTCCAAAATATTTAGGGTGTGGCGTATGTACTGAATATGTTTCAAGCCCTTTTGTTACATGGTGGATTGCTTCATCTGGTTTAACTCCATTCACTAAATCCGCTGTCTTAACCAATGCTCTGATTTTACTAATATTCAAATCAGGATTGGTTCGGAGGTCTTTCGTTGTACAATAATATTTCTCCAGCTTTTCGAATACTGTTTCGAGTATCTCTCTTCGCTGTTTACTATCAAAATCAAAATGCATACTGATTCATCCGATTTAAATGTTTTGACAAAATTACTAAAATTGCGATGCGCACTAAAACCTGATTCTTGCGGTTTTTAAAGTGCTGTTCTATGGTCTATAGAATAGTAGCGAATTATTAACCCAAGTTTAATGTGCGCCGTGGAAAGGCACCTTCCTGTGGCGGGTGCGAATCCCGTCCAACACCTGTCGCTCCGGTTGGTAGCGGCCTTAGCGTATGATGGAGGTAACGACATGATATGAAGCACTAGGGTTTAACGGGTTACGAGCGTAGCTTAGCGACCATGCGGGCCGGATCGTGCAGTGAACGCCGAGCAGGCCTCGAAACGGGCAATGTAGGTGTCGACCTTCCGTTAATATGGGGAAGACAGGTACGTCTTGGGAAGCGAGCGACACGAGCACCAAGATGGCACACCGGGGTATTGGCACTGGCACGCATGGAAGATCAGGAAAGTAGCAACACGGGAAGCCCTGACGGTGTCAAGGCACACGACAACTGGACCTCCGCGAGGAGTAGGCCGGGCCGTCAGGGTGGCGGATGGGTCCGTCGTACCGCAGAAGCGGAGTAACGTCCACGGAGGGAAGGGGCCCTGAGTTGAACATAGTATGGATACGGAAGAAGAGACATGATTACTGACAAGCGTCTAACAGGATCGGAAAAAGTTCGGAGACTCCAGACTGTACTACATGCGAAAGCGAAGGAACACTCTGATCATCGTTTTCACGCCCTTGTGGATCAAGTGTGGCGAATGGACTTTCTCATGGAAGCGTGGGTACTGGTTCGCCGAAACGGTGGCGGTGTAGGCGTAGACGGAGAGACAATCGAGGATATAAAGCAACGAGGCGTAGAAGGATGGTTGGGAGAACTGTCGCAAGAATTACGGGATGGTACCTACACGCCGAAGGCCCCGATGCTTACGATGCCCCGAAGAAGCGTTCGAGTTTCTCGGATACTGCATCGGCTGGAACCACCACCCCAAAACGGGAACGCGGTACATTGGTACCCGACCAAGCAAGGGGAGTATCCAACGCATTTGCCGCCGCATTAGCGAACAAACGGATTGTCGGTTTGGGTTGATGGACGCGGAAGAGATGGTACGCCGTCTGAACCGGATGATCTCTGGTTGGGCGAACTACTTTACTCTGGGACAGGTGAATCCTGCCTACCATGCCATTGACCAACACACAACGCGGAGGCCGCGACAGTGGTTCTGTCGGAAGCACAAGAGGAGGTCCGGGAACCATGTGCATTTCTCAGACACCAGACTACGGGAAACCTACGGTCTGCACTCCCTTGCGCCGAGGACAAAGAATTTTCCGTGGGCGAAGGCATGCGTTCAACTGAAAGCCGGATGCGGGAAAACCGCACGTACGGTTTGATGAGCAGGGGGCTGGAAACGACTTGCGGGAGCCTGACTGAGGGCCAAAGCGAAAGCGATGGAATTGCCACAGGACCCTAAGCACCGCGCCGGCCCCTTGACTCTACATGTCGCCTCTATTTCGGCATGTTTCGAAGATTTTTCTCCTTTCTTTTCCCGACATCTTCCGTTGATCTCTATGCTTTCCGCCTGATTGCCCCTGATTCCCTCGGTTCGTTCCCTTTTGGATCTGCTTTGTAGTGCCATAATTAATAACATAACTGGAACTTTGTGATACTCCGTGCACTTAGTTCCCCATGTTTATTCGAAAAACCACCACCCGGACCCTGAAGGACGGAACGACCTACCACACCGTTCCGGCTCGTGCACAATGTCCGTTCCCCCGATCGGGTCAAGCAGGAAACGCTCCTGAATCTTGGAAGCAAGTTCAGTGTCCCCCCTTCAGATTGGAGCGCACTGTGCGTTCGGATTGAGGAACTCCTTTCTGGCCAAACCTCTCTCATGCCCGCATTGTCCAAGGAGTTAGAGGCGCACGCGGCCGTGATTGTGGAGCATGTCGGTTGTGGGCGCTCCGACAGCTGGAGATTCCGTCGTTATTGGTTCAGCTTGGCCGTACGCTCAAGATGCAACATGCAATTCTGGGGAGATTGGCCAAGCCGGGTTCGGAACGTGCCACCTATGCGTGGCTCTGCAAGAGAGCGGTTTGGGGGAATTTCTGGGCGGATCGTTTCAGCGAATGAGTTTGCTGCACCTCTATCGCGCTTCAGATCAGTTGGTGAAGCATCGGGATGAGATTGAATCGAAGGTCTTTCGTCAAGCGATGTCGATGTTTGGTCTGGCGTGTACAGTGACGTTGTTTGGTTTGACCAACACATATCTGGAGGGATCGGCAGTTGTAATACCCGGGTCGGGTACGGCGTTTCCATAGAGAAGCGCAGCGACTGTCCTTTGATCACGCTGGCACTGGTCTTGGATGGAAGCGGATTTGTGCGACGGTCCAAGATCTATGCGGGAAATGTGACAGAAGCCACCACACTTTCCGAGGAGCTCACCGAGGTGGATGCCCCCAAAGAGGCCATTGTGGTCATCGGTCGCGGGATTGCAAGCGAGCAGAATGTGACTTGGCTGCACGAATCGGGGTACCGGTATCTGGTGGTCAGTCGGGAACAGGCCCGCGTGTTTGACCCGCAAGATCGAACGGTGACCACGTTGAAGAAAGAACTGGAGTTGTATGAGGTCCGGGACACGGAGCAGGTCCGGGTCTATTGTCGTTCTCGGAAACGCAAACAGAAGGAGGAAGCAATGGTTGCCCGATATCGCACCGAGTTTGAGGCGCAGCTTCAGCAGTTGAACCAAGGACTGTCCAGACCAAACACATGGAAGAAACTTCATTTGGTTCATCAGCGGCTCGGGCGGATCCAGAAGAGCAGTCGGGGGATCTGGCGGCATTACGAGATTGAGGTGGTGGCGGATCCGAAGGGGATCAATGCCGTGGAGGTAAAGTGGAAGCCACGGCCCCGGCCGAATTCCATGTGGACCCATCCAGGCACCTATTGCCTGAGGACCAACGTCATGGACCTCACCACCGCACAGCTGTGGCAGACCTATATCATGCTGACGGATCTCGAAGCCGTCTTCCGATCCCCGAAGAGTGAGTTGGGATTTCGGCCAATTTTTCATCAGACCGATCAACGCGAAATTTACGAGGCACTGGAAATCAATCCGCGCCCACTGGAAACGGGAATTACGATGACCTGCCCCCAGGCCACTCCTTCATGTTGTGGGGCCACAAAAAGAGGAAAATCGCCTCGCAGCCCCCGTTTTTGCCGAAAATCAAGAAAAAATGTTAAACTTGGGTTAACAACTAACTCTCCGGTTTAGTGCTGTTTGACTAGAATGTGACCAGAGGGGCCACCCAGGTTGAGATTGTAGATAATGAGATTTCGAAGGGGACGAGACGTTCGAGGTCACACTTACGGTCCAATGATCTCAAAAGTGATTACATAGGGTTGTACGTGTGATGAAGCAACAGACAGAATGATCGGTGCTTTAAGTGATTATCAGATTGCAGGGGTAAAAACAACGCGCCAATTCTGCCGCCGTATTATGCAAAGTGCAGCATGGCAGGAAGCTCGTCTCAGTACTCATTTCGTGGATGAGCACCTCGAACTTCTGACAGAGGAAGCCAACGTGCCAGTGGAGGCCGCCGCTGTAGCAACCGTCTTACTGCAGAAAGCCCGATTTTTAGATTCACGGGCGACTATGTGGTGCAATCGCAGAAATACTTGATCCCTCCCAATTGATCACGTACTCATTGGCAGGCAACTTCACCCGAACGTTCCTCGCCGTGCAGCCAGTCCAATCCCCGAGGCCAGTATATTTGCGGTGTATCCTGCGATCATCCGCTGCCTGCACGCGGCAGTGAATGCCAAATAGTTGGCTAGAATGTGATCGTAGCCGTCATTGAGATCGTCCGCGCCGCCCCAAGCCAAGCGGCATTCTCAGTAATGGCGGACAGATAGGTTTCGTCGAACAGATTATTCGCAACCAGCGAGAATTGTGTTGACCGAAACAAACGACCCAGGGATTCTCCCGACAAACTGACGTAAGCATCTGCGATCCAATAGGCATCCGAGTACCAGTCAGCCGTCAGGCTTACACGACGTGGAGCCGTATACTTTATGGAGAGCCCGACACTCAGTGGACCGGGTCGATCAATGGAAACAACCCAGAGCTGATCAGGCACGCCTGTAACATCAGTACCTGGTAAAGTCCCTTGTTCCGTGTCCACACCATCATCGCCGCTACCAATATACTCAGAGTTGTTCCGCGTATAGGCAGAGTAGAGGGATACCTCACGTGGTAGCTGCACAGTGGCCGAGAGCTCAAACCCACGAGTATCCAAGCCGCCTGCGTTGAAATATGCCCCCCCGCCCGGAATAAGATAATTCGGTCCAGCGACGGTTTGCGGTCCGAGAAATACAATGCGATTCTGGAAATCCACGGCGTACCAGGTACCGCTCAAAGCAATTCGATCTCCCGAAAATTGCACCCCTATGTCAATATTCGAAGAAGTTTCCGGCTCAAGTGCATCAAGGCTTCGACCGGGTACTTCCAGTAGTCCCGAACTGATTGCCCGGAAGTTCTCGGAGTAGCCAGCAAACAGACGCAACCCTTCGATCGGTGATTCGTACGTGACACCGCCGGAGAAGAGAAGCTTTGAGTTGGAATCTACAGCCAAATCAGGATCCACATTGAACAGGTCTGTGCGCGACACTTCAACGAGAAACTGTCTGACACCGGCACTGGCAGTAAACGGGCCCACGTAAAGGGTCTCTTCAAGGTACCATCTGAATATTTGCTGTGGAAACTCCCAATCGTATTGGAGCCAATAAGGCTGCTCGTCCCACATTTCGTTGAGCGTAGGGTCCAGTATCCGGTGCCAGTCCCGACTAAGGAGGCGACGTGAGCGCTCATACCAAATTCCAGCACGCAGCGAACTGCCAGCCGTACCAATCAATGTAACCCACTCTTCCTCAACCGTGACACCGATACGATCCTTTCCGTAGTGGCTGTGACGATATGACTGAACGGCCGTCGCTCCCGGATGGCATGCAGGGTCAACCTCTGGTCCACTGGCTCCGTAATAATTGAAAATATACGATGATGTACACCCAGGCTCGGGCAATACAGCCGAGCCGTTCTGATCGACAAAGCGTATCAGCCCGAGTTGCTGTCCGCCACGGATTGGGGGTCTGCCCTGCAGTTCCGACTCCGGTCCGCCCTGATCGTCAGAAAGGTCAACAATGTACGGGGGCAGCCAGTCACCACGACCTCTGTTCCGATGGAAGTAGGCTCCTGTGGTGATTGAGATGGCTGTGCCAGTCGCCCAGTTGGCTTTGACGTAACCGAAGGTGTTGCTTCGCACTGTCTTCCAGCCGCGTCTGTAGAATTGGTTCAGATATGGTACGCCGGGCCAATCGCCAATCAGGCGGTCCCACCGCGGGTTTGCCCTAAAATCAGCTTCGCTGTAAATCCGCTGATAGTTTTCTTCATTAATCCGGTCGTATGAAAAATAGCCGGTGAGATCAAGAGCCCCAAGCGTTGAAGCGAGTTTCGCAGCAAAGTGCTCGCGCTCATTTTGTGCGGAGCCCTGAATCCAATCAGTTCCTTCCTGGTGAAGTGCCGTCATCCAGGCATGTGCCTTTTCCCCAAACAGTGGCCCAGTGTCAATACGCATAGCGATCCGCCTCGCATCATGCTCGCCAACTGTGGCCGATACAGTGTAACGTCGCTCAGGTGCAGGATCGTCCGTGATATAGTTAAATGTTCCACCCAGTGCCTCCACCGACTGGGAGGCGATGTCGGCGGTCCCCTGCGACACTTCGATGCCGCCTAGGTTGGCAACGTCAACAAATCGATTTGCTTTTGCACCACCCCAATAATCAGATGTGCCGTTCGAGAATCCATCAATCGTGGTCCCAATTTGTGATTCATTGATTGTGACTTGAAAACCTCGCATAGCGACATTGCTGGACCAGTCATCCATACCGTATGCATCGCCTTCCTGAACGGATACGCCAGGGAGATTGTCTGTAATCGAGGCCACACTGGTGACTGGAGACTGCTGGCGTATCATTGGAGCAGCGACCACATTGCTCGCAAAGATCTTAGGTTCTTCTCCGACAATGCTGATTTCTTCCATCCTGACCACGTCGAGTTGCATGCGAACGTTGATCAGGGTAACACCGGGAGTCACCCTGTGGCGCTGCGTCCGAAATCCCACAAAAGAAAAAACCAGTACATCGTCTTCAGTTCGAAGATCGATCGCGTACTTGCCATCTTGATCGGTAATGGTACCAATAAAGACGCCATCAATCACAACCGAGACCCCTGCCAACGGCTCACCGGTATCATCTGAGACCACCGTCCCCGTAACCGATATCTGTGCGCTGGCCTCCTGGTGAAGCAGCGAAACCAACAGAAGTACGAAGAGTCCGAGCCTGATTTTCGTGACCGTGCGAATGATCGAGTGAATCTGTTTCATCGTTGGTAGAAAGCAATCGGGTTGATTCCTCTGACGTGGCACAAACTTACATTGCATTGTGTATGAGAAGATAACGAATCTTCCAACGAGTGACTTTTGACTTTTACGGTGCGCCTATTTTTTACCGAGGCGCAGTTTTTTCACCGAGGCACAGACGATAATCCCCTCCCCGGCATTATTTGGTATGCCTCCCAATTTATAGAGATCATGAAATCCTCAAGTCGAATTTTTCTGCCCATCGCCGCTACCATATTCTTGACAATGTGTAGCAATCCCTCTGAACCGGAACCCAATATCCCATTAAGCGAAATCGAAACGGGTGAGCTGCTGGATGCGATGCTTGTAGTACTTTCAGATACGATGCCACAGGTTACTGCCACTCGTGGGCCTGGCGATATCACCATCGCATGTCCCGAAGGTGGCGAATCCCGTGTCTCATTTAGCGCTACTGACGAAAAAGTTTCTGGAGACACGGTAAGCACGACCACCATTGTTAATTTCATTCCAGAGGGATGTGGAATTATGGGTGATAGGGGAACAAGATTTACCCTAGACGCCAACCCAGGCATAGACTACACCATTACGTTGAGTATAGTTGGTTTCTTCGAAGATTTTGGTGTCGACGGAGGCCTGGATGGGCAGTTGGACTGGATGGTTGAAAACCGGTCAGGTACATGTCAAATGGACATGGAGCTGGAGTTGGTGGTGGACGACGATCAGTCCGCCGTCGCTACGCTGGTTGGTAACATGTGTGGGCACGATCTGAGCCGTGTCAATACCACTTTGTTCGACCCAACAGAATCAGGGGAGACGATCGCTCCAATAAGAATTCCCCCCGCTTTCCCTCGCTAAATTGCCTTTTTCGGGTATTATGTGTATATTTCGTGTCTCGAAAAACTAAGACAATTATGTTGAAGGTTGGTTCGTTTTTGCCCTCCCCTGTGATCCCGGTCATTTGTCTGCTGGCCATCACCGGATGCGCATCGGATGGGACCGATGTGCCGGAAATTATTGCACTTTCTCCTTTCGCCTCGAGTGGTGCTCCGATGAGTACCGCCAACCACATAGCAATCCTGTCTGAAGAGATTGCGTGTGTGACCGACTCCTACGAGTCCCGTATTCACTGTGTAGACAGGGTTGAGGGTGACGTCACCGTATTCGGGGGCGAAGGCGGGGGGCCGGGGGAGTTTGAGGGACTTTCTGCTATTGGGCGTGGCAGTGACGGCCATGTAGTGGCGATGGACTTCGGGGAGGGGCGACTGAGTTTCTTCACGCCAGACGGCATTCTTGTGTCGGAGACGCGTGTGCCATCGGGTTTCCAGTTGACCCTACTTCGCGGTGACTACTTGTTCGGGTTCGAGTTGATGATGCCGACGCTCGCCGATCTCAGCGAAGGATTTAATCCCAGCTATGTTCCCATGGAAGTCGATGCATCCTCCGGGGATGTTCTATGGGAGCGTACAGACCTGGCCGAGGTTGTGGACCGCGAGTGTTTCAATCCGGCGATAGGTGCCTCGATGCCAGACGGGGGGCTCGTATTTCAGGTCTGCGAATATGAACTGGCATTTTTTGATCACAGGGACGCCCCAACAACTACCGTGGTCGCTTCTCCCAGCTACGTTGAAGCTCTGCCCAATGAACGTGACGTTGCTGCTCACGTGAATAGCAGGGTTCGTCTCCGCTCTCTTGCAGGACCGGTTAGTGAAGCGGAGATAGATGCCATTGCAGCAGAATTTCGAGAAGAACCTAAGGAGTGGCTCCTCAAGCCGGGGGCATTCAGGTTTGATGGCCAGAATCGTCTCTGGGTTTCTACCACCCGCGACCGCAACGCGTTCTCCTACTTTGATGTCTGGGCTGACACTACATATGTTGGTGCCGTGCGCGTCCGGGACCGGCTCATGGGCTTTGACATTTTCGGCTCAACTCTTGTCACTCTCGTAGAGCGAGCACCCGGAGAGGACGGTATTGGTGAGCGGGAGATAGACTGGTACGATCTCAGTGAAATTGACTGAAGATACCAGTCACTGGATCGGTCGATTGCATCGGAGGCGGGTCAGAGTACGAAGTCCAACCCAAGATCAGGAGATGTTGGAATGCATTCCAAAGTGGTCAAGCACCACCTGAAGATTCATCTGCCAGGTTCCAGAATGAGTCCAAGTGGCGGAACTAGTATTCACAGGCTTCCGTTTCAGCGGAGCTATGTTATCAAAGGTGATTGACGTTGACTGCGACAGGTGAACAGAACATCTCTGAGGATCCCGTGGGTAACAACAGCACTCACGTCGAATTCAGAGGGGTCAAAAAGAGTTATGACGGGCGAACCCTGGTCGTAAAGGATCTTGATCTCAGTATACAGAAGGGCGAGTTCGTGACATTGCTGGGGCCGTCGGGATCAGGAAAGACGACCATCCTGATGATGCTGGCTGGTTTTCAGGCGCCCACTGCTGGTGAAATCCTGCTGGATGGAGATCCCATCCAAGACCTGCCGGCACGCAAACGGGGAATTGGGATGGTATTCCAGAATTACGCTCTTTTTCCTCACATGACAGTGGGAGCAAACCTCGCATTTCCGCTGGAAGTGCGTGGCATGGGTGCGGACGAGCGCAGGGAGCGGGTTGAGCGGGTACTGCGCCTGGTTCGCCTTGAGGGATTTGTAGACCGCCGGCCTGGACAGCTATCCGGTGGTCAACAACAACGGGTGGCAATCGCGAGAGCACTCGTCTTTGAGCCCAGCCTGGTACTGATGGACGAGCCCTTGGGGGCACTTGACCGAAGCCTGCGTGACGAGATGCAGTATGAAATACGACGCATCCACCAGAAGTTAGCGGTGACGGTCGTCTATGTTACACATGATCAACAGGAGGCAATGGTGATGTCGGACCGGGTCGCCGTGCTTCGCGATGGAGTTGTTGAGCAGATCGCTGTGCCGGAAGGGCTGTATGAAGAACCCGAATCCGCTTTTGTTGCTCGATTCATTGGTGAGAGTAACCAACTCCAGGGACGTGTCCGTGCAATTTCGCAGCAGGACGATGTCTGTGAAGTGGAAATAGGCGGTGGTGCGGCTGTTTCTGCCCTGAAAGTAGCTCCATGTCAGGTGGGGGACGATGTGACCCTCTCCATTCGCCCGGAACGTATTAAAATTAACCCAGAGGCGGGGCGCTACACGAATGAAGTGGATGCGACCGTAGAAGATTTGACGTTTTTGGGCGATCAACTGCGAATACGCTTGGCTGCGTGTGGCCGGGAAGATTTTATTGCCACCATCCCCAATATCGTGGGACATGGTGGATTGGTGAAGGGCGATAACGTTCGCATCGGATGGACGGTCATTGACTGCCGTGCACTCAACCACGAATAAATTGGACTCAAAAGAAATTCGTCATGAATGATCGCAAGAATCCGGGGTTTTTCGCCATTTTGTTTGTGCTGTTTGCTGCTGCGTGCGGAACAGATTCATCACGCTCCATTACGGCTGTATCCTGGGGAGGGTCTTATGGGCGCGCAGTCAATGAGGGGGTAAACATTCCCTTCACGGAAGAGACCGGTATTAACATAAAGGCTGAAGATTATAACGGAGGCCTTGCTCAAATTCGTGCACAAGTGGAGATCGGTGAAATTCACTGGGATGTAGTGGACTTGGAAATGGCCGAAGCCGTGCGGGGGTGTGACGAGGGGCTTCTGGAGCCGATAGAGGTGACCTCATTGCCTCCCGGTCCTGACGGGACACCGGCTGCAGAGGATTTCGTGGAGGGAGCCGTGACCGAGTGTGGAATAGGTAGCGTCTTTTTTTCGAACGTGTACGCCTATAACGAAGAAAACATTCCGGGTACCAAGCCCAGCACGATGGCTGATTTTTTTGATCTGGAAGCTTTCCCCGGTCGCCGAGGAATGAGGCGTGTTCCGCAAATTAACCTAGAGTTTGCATTGATGGCCGACGGAGTGCCACGGGATCAGGTATATGCGACTTTGGATACCCCTGAGGGGATTGACCGGGCGTTCGCGAAACTCGAGACGATCAAGGACGAAGTGATCTGGTGGGAAGCGGGTGCCCAGCCGCCACAGATGCTGGCCGATGGGGAAGTGGTCATGTCCACCGCGTACAACGGCCGCATCTTTAACGCGCAGGTGTTGGAGGACCAGCCGTTTGTGATTGTATGGGATGGACAACTCCTTTCAATAGGCCAATTCGTGGTCGTCGCAGGGACTCCGCGGCTTGAAGAGGCGATGAGATACCTTGCCTTCGTGACCAGCGCCGAATCAATGGCTGAAATCGGTCGCCGAATTTCCTATTCGCCCAGCCGCAAGTCAGGTATGCCATTGGTGACTACTCATATAGAAAAAGGTGTGGACATGGAGCCACACATGCCGGGCAGCGATGCCAACGTGGTGCATGCCTTACGCTTTGATTGGGCGTGGTGGGCGGATCATCAAGACGAAATGAACGAGCGATTTAGTGCATGGCTGGCTCATTAAGGTTTTCCCTTGATCCAAATCGCCGGGCGCAGTTACGGGCACTTGGCCTTGTAGCTCCACTTGCGATCTATATCGGAATAACCTTCCTTGCTCCTTTGGGGACGATGCTGACACGGAGCGTTTACGATCCCGTGGTGGCCGATGTCCTACCTGAAACGCTGGAGCTACTTGATGACTGGGACGGAAATATACTCCCGTCAGAGGCAGTATTTGCTGCCGCGGCAGAGGAAATCAAGCGTGCGGAAGCGGAGCGAACCCTTGGTCAGGTAGCCGGCAGAGTCAACCGGGTGCAGGGCGGGCTGCGTAGCGTACTTACCCGAACCGCCAGGGAATTACGCAGTACGGAGCAGGGGCCCTGGCGCGAGTCCATGACGGCAATTGATTCGGCCTGGGCCGATCCAGAGACCTGGTATACAATCCAAATTACGGGCGAGCGATTTACCACACGCCACTACGAGAATGCTCTGGATCTGCAGCGTCTGTCCGACGGCTCCCTAGCTTCGCAGCCTGTGGAGCGGCGCATTTATCTGAAACTGTTCTGGCGGACGCTGCTGGTAAGCACCGTGATAACACTGCTATGTCTGATTCTGGGGTATCCGATTGCGCATCTGATCGCCCGTTCGCCGACGGGTCGGGCGAATTGGCTGTTGATTTTGGTACTGGTCCCATTCTGGACATCGCTTTTGGTGCGCACAACTTCGTGGATCGTCTTATTACAGACACAGGGGGTCTTGAATGATCTTATGGTCGCAGTGGGACTGATCAGCGAGGAGGGGAGAGTGGCGATGGTTTACAACATGACCGGAACGATTGTGGCCATGACACATGTGCTGCTACCATTCATGGTTTTGCCGCTGTATTCGGTCATGCGCGGGATTCCACCGACCTATATGCATGCCGCGGCCTCGCTGGGCGCCACTCCCCTGCAGGCCTTTCTGCGGGTTTATTGGCCACAATCGCTCCCTGGAGTGGGGGCCGGTGGACTTCTGGTCTTCATCCTGGCTATCGGCTTTTACATCACCCCTGCACTGGTCGGAGGCAGCGATGGGCAGCTCATCTCCAACATGATCGCCTATCATATGCAGACCTCACTGAACTGGGGGCTTGCTGCTGCACTGGGAGGAGTGTTGTTGGTGGGGGTCATGGCCCTGTATCTCCTGTATGAGCGGTTGGTAGGGGTTGAAAGAATGGGGTTGGGATAATGATGAGTATCATACGACCGAGGCTGGGACGAATCGCCTATTTGGGTTTTTGCACGCTTGTGTTTGTGTTTTTGATTGCTCCAATCATCGTGATCGTCCCACTCAGCTTCAATGCCGAGCCATACTTTACATTCTCCGAAGCGATGTTGAGGTTGGACCCGGATGCGTGGTCATTCCGATGGTATCGCGAGATCGCCCAGAATGAGGTGTGGAGGAACAGTCTGGTAAACAGTGTCGTCATCGGAACCAGTGCGACGCTGCTGGCGACTGTACTCGGCACGCTGGCAGCACTCGGACTTGCAAACCCGAACATGCCTGCGCGACGCGTGATCATGGGAGTGATTATTTCGCCAATGGTAGTCCCCGTGATCATAGCGGCAGCTGGCATGTTTTTCTTCTATTCGGGTCTTGGGCTCGGGCAGACCTATCTGAGTATTATCCTAGCTCACGCCACACTGGGGGTTCCATTTGTCGTCGTTACGGTGACGGCTACTTTGGCCGCCTACGATCCTACCCTCAACAATGCAGCAGCAAGTCTGGGAGCGGGTCCGTGGACTACGTTCCGGCGTGTCCAATTTCCACTAATTTCCCCCGGAGTGATGTCTGGTGCCCTTTTTGCCTTTGCAATATCCTTTGACGAAGTAATCGTCGTGCTGTTTATGGCAGGTACCGAACAGCGTACGATCCCACGTCAGATGTGGGCGGGGATCAGAGAGCAGATCAGTCCAGCGATTTTAGCCGTTGCAACGTTTTTGATCGTATTTGCGGTCCTCTTGCTTATGACGGTAAACTGGTTGAGGCGGCGGGCCGAAGCTTAGAACAGGGTACACTACGGAGGCGGATGATTGCCCTGACTGTATTTAGACTGCGCCAGCTGAATGAGCGGCGAGGATGGAGTCAGACCTTTTGCAGTAAGGTCATTCCGTCCCCAATGGGTACCAGAGTCAGATGCACCCGGGAATCCTGATGGAGTTTTTTGTTTAGAGTCTGGATAGACTGTGTGGATGCGCTTTCTGTTGCAGGATTAGCAGCATCTCCTCCACGCAGGACATTGTCAATCATGATCAATCCACCAGATCGAACCAGAGGCAGGGATTTCTCGAAATACACATCATAACTTTCTTTATCCGCATCAATGAAGGCGGCATCAAACGTATTTGCTTTCCCGCTTGCAAGAAGCTCATCTAGGGTTTGTGATGCAGGAGCTAAATGTAGCGTAATCCGATCAGCAACTCCAGCTTCCGACCAGTACCTACGTGCCACTTTGGTGTAATCCTCACTGACGTCACATGCAACGATATGTCCATCGGAAGGGAGTGCCAGCATCATTGCCAGGGTGGAGTATCCAGTGAAGGTGCCAATTTCCAGGACGGATCGTGCCTGCATTAGACGCAACAGGGTTGCCATAAACTGCCCCTGATCGGGAGAAATCTGCATCTTGGCCTCTGGATGCCGTGCAGTTTCTTCCCGCAGCTCGGCTAAAAGGGGATGCTCGCGCAGTGAGACATCCAGGATATATTCACGTAATTCATCGGTGAGTGCGAGTGTAGATCGGGACATGAGAGTTGATCACAGAATAAATGGACTCTGTTAGTTAATAATAGGTGCCGCTAAGTGTTAGGTCCTGCTGTGTCAGCCAGCGGCTGACAGCTTTTACCGCCTCACTGGTTCCACGTGTTGCAATTGGGTTACCGAAATTCATCACACTCAAAAGCAGATCGGCGTCCGCTTTCCCTGTGGGGCGAAGCTGGATAAAGAGTTCCTGTACCAGTTCCGGTTCATGGGAGCGTGCGACAAAAACCAGCCCTCTTTGGCCAATCATCTGCAATACATCCAAGATTACAACGTGGCCCTTGGGGAAATGGTGAACCACCTTCTCAAATTCAGTGATTTCTGGAATCGATCCGTTCAGGAGTGCGTGATGCATGCCATTTTCTTTGCGAATTTCGGGAGGAATGTCCGGCACATGCCGGACATGTTTCTTTATGTGTGCATGGTAAAAGCTGCGGCCGGCTTCGCGCCATTTGGATGCATACTTTGTTTGAAGAACTGCAGAAGGAGGAGGATGATTGGTGACCTTGTAGTAGCCCGATTCAAGGGCTATGGAGACGGTTTGTTCAAAGTATGAACTATCATCTGTGGTGACGAGCAAAGAGCCATCTGCGGTGAGGCGTGCAGCAAGCAGTTCAAAAAACGAATGCTGAAACAGTCGTTTTTCGGCATGTCGTTCCTTTCGCCAAGGATCGGGAAAATTCACATAGACCCGAGAAACGCTCTCGCTAGATAGAACATTGCGCAAAAGAAACAAACCACTTCCATGATGCATCCGAACGTTGGACACATTCGCACTGCGCAGGCGCTTGAATGCGCGTGTAACGGATCCACGTGCGACATCTGCTCCGAGGCAGTTCCATTCCGGATGTGTTTTGGCGATCCACTCCAGGAAGCTGCCATCACCGAACCCAATTTCCAACACGACCGGTGCATCGCGATGGAATAGTTCCATATTCTTTGCCGGCAAAGGCAACTTCGGCAGATCCAAAAAGAGAGGCATGACTCAAGCCTTAGGCATAGAGGTATGCCATTTCAATATGTCTGGCTCCATCATTGTCTGCAACAGCCATTTGCGCAGCCCCCCGAATGCGAGCACCGGCAACTTCACCGGCTTTGTTGAATGCATAGAACGACACATTAAATGCAGGTTCTCCTGCCTGATTTTGCAGTCGAGCCAGGTGTGTATTTCGTGCAATACGCTCGCATGCATACAGACATGCATCTTCAGGGCTGTCTCCCATGCGCATGCGTTCCACGATCAGAAAGCTGCAGCAATTCTCAAGGTTGGCTTCCCCGCGTCCAGTTGACCCGGCTGCTCCAACCTCGTTGTCACAGTAAAGACCGGCTCCAATGATGGGGGAGTCCCCTACACGACCAGGGATCTTGAATGCTAGGCCACTCGTTGTTGTCACGCTGCTGATGTTTCCCTGCAGATCCATCGCCGAGCAATGGATGGTACCCCAGTGCTCATAACCGCGTTGCATGGCTTCTCCCAGATCTACGTCTTCTGGGCTATGGGGAGGCAAATAGTCATCTCGATTGGAGAGAGTCTCACGCCATCGAACCCAAATTTCACGGGCTTCCTGTGTGAGCAAGTTCTCGATTGAGAAGCCGTGCATTCGAGCGAAGTCCTGTGCTCCTTTTGCAACCAGTAGCACATGATCAGTGCGTTCAAGCACAAGTTTTGCAACCTTGGACGGGTATTTAATCCCCTGGAGGGAAGCCACAGCTCCCGCTCTGCCAGTTGGGCCATGCATGACCGCAGAGTCTAATTCAACGACGCCATTCGCATTTGGGAGACCACCATATCCTACGGTTCTGTCATTCGGGTCTTCCTCCACCAGGTTAACGCCTGCGATCACTGCATCCAGTGCATCGGCCCCCGCATTTATCTCTTCAACCGCACGGGCTACTGCACCAAGGCCATTACGACTTGCAATTGCGACAGGACCGGCGGCGGAGTATATTTTCGGTCGAAGGACGGTTGCCGCGCTGGCAACAGCGCTGCTTCGGATGAAATCTCGTCGGGTCATAGGGGTTTTTTTCATCGGAGGAATAAAGGATGGTTCAAATCACGAATCAAGGTAACTATTGGCCAAGAGCTAGTTGCAAAAACTCTTCAGCCGTATTGACTTCAGGGTGAGACCGCATGACTTTACGTAGCAGGTGTTCGGCCTTTGCACGGGAGAGCCCAAGAGTTTCCAGGGCGGCGAGTGCATCTGCCCGGGCATTGGTTGCCCCGGAGGAGTCTACCTGTGCAAGATCGAGTTCACTGATGCGATCAAACAGATCTACCACTAGACGTTCAGCAGTTTTGCGTCCGACCCCGTTGATGCGTTGCAGCATGACCGGCTCCCTCATGGTGATGTATTTTACCAGTTCCTCGGGGGACAAAGTTGAAAGAGCTGCAATGGCAATCCTCGGACCGATTCCAGAGACACTGAGAAACAATTCAAAGATTGCCCGCTCAACGGAAGAAACGAACCCAAATAACTGCTCTCGGTCTTCCCGGGTATAATGATGTGTAAGCAGTCGTACCTTTTCACCGGAATGAGGCAATTTATCAGAGGTAGACATTGGAATGAAAACGCGGTATCCAATTCCTTGCACATCGATGACTGCGTGGGTAGGCCCTTTGCTGCTCAGGATCCCTTCAATGTATTCGATCATGGATTTCGCGGATTATGGGCAAGATACGACTGGTTCACAAACACAGGGGCAAGATGATGGATGAGGCGAAAACTCCAGAAGGAAACCGCGCCTCCGTTGTGGCACTGGGGATTCTGTCGAGTCGTGTATTGGGTTTGATTCGATGGAGTCTCATGGCCCGCTACTTTGGCAGTGGAGCTCATGCGGATGTATTGAGAGCAGCATTCCAGGCACCGAACGCCCTGCAGAACCTGCTTGGCGAAGGTACGATGTCAGCAGCATTCATCCCTGTGTATAGCAAGATGATCGAGGAAGGGAGACCGGAGGCGGCGGGGCGATTTGCTGGTAGTATTCTCGGGTTACTGACGGCAGTGGTCTGTGCGGGTGTGCTGTTGGGAGTTTGGCTGGCCCACCCCATCTGTTCCGTACTCATGCGAGGGTTTGTTGGGGATGCTGCTGAGGTGGCTGCCGGGTTGCGGGAGGTGGACCGACTTCTTCTGGCGGTTGACATGGTTCGGCTTGCTTTTCCAATGGCCGGCATCCTGGTCCTGTCTTCCTGGGCGCTGGGTGTCCTCAATAGTCACCGGCGATTTCTCATGCCCTACTTCGCACCGATATTATGGAATGTGACCATTATCGGCTCGCTCCTGGGTGTCGGAAGCGTGATTGGGTTTACTCCGGGGGAGAATGGAGCCTCTATATTGCCGGAGACCCTCACCCGACTCCTGACCGCGGTTTTTCTTGGCGGAGTGATTGGCGGTTTGATGCAGTTTTTGATTCAATTGCCATCGGTTGCATTTGTGATAAAAGGATTTCGCCTCAGTCTCTCTACTCGTGTGGACGGCGTGCGTCGAGCACTAGCTGCTGTGGGGCCTGCATTGGCAGGTCGAGGCGTTGCCCAGCTTTCGGCGTATGTGGACATCCTGCTCGCAACGCTTCTGGTTGAGGGGGCCGTAGCAAGTATCGGGTATGCACAGGTCCTCTACATCCTTCCGATTTCACTTTTTGGTCTATCGGTTGCGGCGGCCGAGTTGCCGGAGCTCACGCGAATTGGGGCCAGCAGCTTTTCCCGCATGGCAGATAGGATTCGCGCAGGACTTCGGCAGGGTTTATTTCTGGCAGTTCCCACAGCTCTGGGGTACATCGCATTGGGCTATGTAATCATTGGAGCGATTTATCGTGGGGGCTTGTTCGGGATTGATGATAATTGGCTCACCTATTTCATTCTTGCCACATACAGCCTCGGGCTATTGGCTACAGTCAGCAGCCGCTTGTTGCAGAACGGGTTCTGGGCTCTCGGTGATACCCGTACCCCGGCACGCATGGCGCTGGTCCGGGCCATTATTGCACTGGTGGTGGCGATCCCGGCAATGTTTGCACTTGATCAGTTGTCGATATCGCAGGTCACTGGGGCTGGCTCATCAACGCTGTACTTTGGTGCGGTCGGGCTGGCAGCAGGTAGCGCTGTCGCGGCGTGGGTTGAGTGGATATTCCTTGGGCGGGCATTGAAGCGCCGGTTAGAGGCAGCATTTATTCCTTGGCGTGCTGTAGGGGAAATGATACTAATAGCACTGATTTCACTAATCCCGACCATTGCTTTTTGGTATGTCGTCACTCAAAATTGGAGTCCACTATGGAGTGGGATCACCGTTACAGTTCTATTTGCCGCGACCTATCTTAATCTTTCAAATTTAAGAGGTCGTTCAGAGCTAAAAGCCTGGCTCGGCCGACTCAGATAAAAGGGTTATACCTCTGGAACACATGATGCTTCTCTTGGAGACGTATCCCTGTTTTAATGGGAATGTAAAGTAGCAGCGAAGCAGAGTTTTGCAGTGGAAGTGATCGGGTACCACGGCATCGGAAGAATCAAAGTCTGTGCCACCGAATCAATACTTTGGGAACAAGGACAAAATTGTTGGGTTGGTGAAACTGGCGAGTTTATTATCTAACGGTAAAACTTCTCGCCGTACCCCCCCCACGCCTTCGTGCGTGGGCCGCAGGGCCTCTTCGGAGGCCCTAGCTTTTTATGAGATCATTGATGCGGACAATCGTATATGTGGACGGGTTCAACTTGTACTATGGAGCCCTCAAAGGCACACCCTATAAGTGGCTGGATCTCCCCCTACTGTTCAAGAACATGCTTCAGCCGCATCATGATATTCAACTGGTTCGATATTTTACTGCAAAACTGTCAGTTTCACGGGGCGATCGAGCAGAGTCAGAGAGGCAAAACGCATATTTAAGAGCCTTACGAAAACATAGAAGCAATGTCCTAAAGATTCACCTTGGGCATTTCTTAACCCACGAAATCCGCCTTCCGCTTGTGCGCCCTAAAGGAAAGCAAAAAATGGCTCGCGTATGGAAAACCGAAGAAAAGGGTTCAGATGTTAATCTGGCTGTTCACTTGCTGAATGACGCTTGGACGGGCAAATGTGACTGTGCTGTGGTTGTTACGAATGACAGTGATATAGCCGAGGCGATGCGTCTGATAAAGGAGCAGCATAAAATTCGTATCGGTTTGGTTACGCCGGGGAAACGGAAGCAGTCAAAGCAACTGAAATATCATGCGGATTTTATTCAACGTGTCCGCGCCGGTGCACTTAGAGAATCACAGTTACCCAATCCAATCCCACAAACGAATATTTTCAAGCCCCAAAGTTGGTAGACAGGAGGCCAAAAATTTCAGCGCATGCTGATGATGTACCGGAGAAGGGGTTGAATGAGGTTAATCGGGGAGTACGTAATTTATGAGTCGATTAATATCTGTGTACCAAAAAACGTTCACCCATAAACACCACGTTGTATGGATGGTCGGTGTCAAGCCAGATTCACTCGTGGTGGTGCCGAGTACACTGGTTCATTTCCCGTGAAGTGGGTAGACCCAATCGGATCCTGAGCTATATGGCACGGATTATTCGCACCGGTAATACACCAGCCAAAGAGCGCAATGCTCATATGCGCACCTGCGCAGAGCTGCTTCGCCTTTTGGCAGAAAAAGATTACTTTGATGAGGAAGCGAAGGATATGGTAGCACTCTTTATCTTTTCGCTGCGCGGGATCTATGCGACGATTGAAGGGAGTGCCGACGTATGGGATGAGCGAAATTACTGGAAGCGTGCGGAAGCTCTTCGCAATGACTGGCGCTGGAGCGAAAAGGCAGCAGATACTCTTGAAACACTGATCCGCCAAGATGAGTGGAGGAAAATTCCCGATATTATGATGGAATTGTTTCCGCGTTTTCAAAAGGTCACTATTGTAACTATCACTCGGAACGCCGATCACTGGTGTGGAGCGTTGAAAGCACTTTTAGCTTCTAAAGAATGACCCGATACAGCCCAAGAGAGATTGTGCCCGGCGATTTGCTTATCGCGCCGCCTAACCAGCTTTCAGATCCGTTTAATCGGACAGTTGTTCTGATGTGTGTGCATGATGCGGAGGGCAGTTTGGGCCTGGTCGTGAATCGTCCAACACAATTGTCGCTCAATCGCATTCTGGATCATGAAGTCGATGGGCATGTGATTTATGAGGGCGGTCCGGTAGAGCAGGACTGTCTCACCTATCTCCACCGGTGTGAAGATCGCATACAGGAATCACAACCGGTTATGGAGGATGTACGTTTTTGCGGGGATATTCAAGATGTGATCCAAGCAGTAAAAGATCACTCCGTTACATCCAGACAAATCCGCTTTTTTGTAGGATATTCCGGTTGGGCACCGGGGCAGCTGGAACAGGAGTTGAGAGAGGGATGCTGGTTTATGACACACGGAAATTCGGACCTGATCTTTGAATACGAGCCCAGCACACTCTGGCGCCAAGTTCTCCGGAAAATGGGAGGAGAGTATGCAATTCTGGCAAACTTCCCCGCTGACCCGACCCTGAATTAAGGCAAGCGCTACTTCGCGTTTATCAGTTGCAAAAACTCTGCACGTGTGGTTGCCTCAGATAGAAAGGTCCCGCTCATGGCACTGGTAGCTGTAAGCGCGTTCTGCTTCTCTACGCCACGCATAGACATACACAGATGCGTAGCTTCAATCACGACAGCGGTTCCGAGAGGTTGGAGGACCTCATCAATCGCATCTCTGATCTGAACGGTTAAGCGTTCCTGCACTTGCAGACGGCGGGCAAACGCATCAACAACCCGGGGGATTTTACTCAGGCCGACAATATGATTCTGTGCGATATAAGCAACATGGGCCTTGCCGATGAAAGGGAGCAGATGGTGCTCGCATAGGCTGAACACGTCGATATCACGGACCAGAATCATTTCGCTATAGTCCTCCTCAAAGACGGCAGATTCCAGGATCGCTTTTGCATCGACGTTGTATCCCTGCGTCAGATATGAAAGAGATTTGGCGACACGCTCAGGGGTCTTCAGTAAGCCCTCGCGCGCGGGATCTTCTCCAAGAAGCCGTAGAATCTTGTGAACATGATCACCAAGATCAGCAGCTGGGATCTCGTTATTTAGAGTCTGATCTAACAGATCTGCGTGATTCATCCGGTCCAAAGTAGTCTGCTGAGTTTTTTGGTGTTTCATGAAGTCGGACGCGATAGAGAGTGCCGGCAGGTAGGGCGCTTACCAGACGATCCCAGATCGCAATAACAAGGTTTTCTGTTGATGGCATGATCCCCTTGAGGAAGGGAACATCCAGGTTTAGGTTTTTATGATCTAGGTGACGGATAACACGATCTTGAATCACCTGGTTCAGGTCTCCCAGATCAATCACGTAACCCGTATCCGAGTCGGGAGTGCCTACAACCGTTACCTGGAGCCTATAGTTGTGGCCATGCCAGTTTGGATTGTTGCAGGGCCCGAAAACCGAACGATTCCACTCGTCCGATTTTGCAGGGTTGTGTAAGCGATGAGCCGCGTTAAAATGTGTCTCTCGTGTGAGGTAAACCGTAGGCATTTAAACGTAATCGTCACGGGCCGCAAAGGAACGAAGCGGATGGCGTATTGTTCAGCGCAGAGAACATGACAGGTGTTTTTTATGTCAACTTTGTTTGAGCGCATCATTGACGGAGAAATTCCGGCCGATCTCATTTACGAGGATGAAGTATGTGTGGTTTTCCGGGATATTGCCCCGCAGGCACCAACCCATGTTTTAGTCGTTCCGCGCAAGCCGATACAGGCACTTGATGATGACCTGGACGCTGCTCTTGCCGGACATCTTCTGGTTGTGGCAAACAAAATCGCTCAACAGGAAGGACTTACAGGCGGTTATCGCGTAGTCATCAATTGTGGGTCCGATGGAGGACAATCGGTGGATCATCTTCATTTTCATGTACTCGGTGGTCGCTCACTTGAGTGGCCGCCCGGTTAGGCCGATCACCAAGATGCATGGAGCTTCTCACAGTCGGTGGCTTCTGATCGTCTGTGTATTGGTGTTGGGGTTCTCCAGTAATCGCTCTTGGGCACAGTCTTCACTGCAACAAGAGACGGAATTTGCCCGTGAAGTGAATCGGTATCGGTGGAGTTCAGTCACTGCCTGGAACGCAAATCTTGGCCCCTGGCAGATTGATATGACTAACCGATTTATATCGGATGCGTATCTCCAATATGACAACCGACTTCGTTTCCGGGATGAAGATCGCCTGAATTTTACCGCGGTGCGTCCAATCAGACCTCGCTTCAGGGCAAGCATTCACGGGGATCTTGATTGGTTTGGATCCGGTCGTGCATCGTCCCAGTCACTATTGTTCGGGATACAGATGAATCCTTTTACAGCACTGAAGCTTGAGACGGCAGTAGGGGTCGGATCGGATCGCCGACCAGGAATTGTACAAGGCGATCAGAGGGCTCCTTCGCGGGTGGATACCGGACCTGCAGTGGCCGTGTCGGTGGATTTGGAGCCTCGTGAGATTCAAGGGTACCAGGTCTCATTTTATTCCGATGCCGCGTGGCAGCGTATCGCACCACGACGGGTTGGAGATTTGATGTTAGCAGCAGCAGCAGCCCGGTCATTCGGTTCAGGGCGACTGGAGTCGCGTGCACGCTATTCCAGTCGTCGGAGGGATACCTACCAGGCTGCGTCGTTCCTGAATCGGGGACAGATCCGTGATCCAGAATCAATTGAGGCGACAACCAGTGACACGCTGGACGCAAATGTCCTGATCCAGATTCCTGTCATCAGTGGACTTCGCGTGATTGCGCAAGCCGATGTCCGGCTGAATCAACGGCGCATCCGTACCCCGAGAGCCCCCGAAGAGTCAATTACTTTCGAGACCAATTTTGCACGTCAGGCATTCACCGGGCAGTTCGGTCTCCACTACGAACGCGAGCGTGTTGATGCGCAGTTGCGTGCTGAGTATGGGGCAATCAACGAGCGGCGAGTCCTCAGCAACAGGGATGAGTTACCTCCTTCTGAAGTGGCACAAAAAAGAACGCTCCTGCAACAGGCAGATTATGATGAAGGAGTCTTTGCGGTAAGCGGGAATGTGCGGGGAGATATTTTGCCTGCACTTTCTTTTCTTTTTTCAGGGAGTTCACGGATTGTGCGGCACGATACGCCCCTGGTGAATCTGGATGATCGGGACGAAGTGTACCATACCGCAATGTTCACGCTCAGCCATCGCCGCAACCGCCATTTACGAGTGGAGGCAAGGATGTTTGGCTCCTATCATCATACGGTGTTTTTGAATGCCGAGCGCTCGGCAGAAAACAATATCCAGCGCACATTACGGCTGCGTCCATCTATGGATTGGACCCCGTCTTCACAGACGCGTATTCGGCTGGCCAGTGAGGTGCGGGCCACATATACGACCGATGATTTTGTGCTACCCGGACGCAGGTCATCCGATCAGTCTGCGCGTGAGATGCGCCTCGAGTCAGAAATAGAACATCGCCTCTTCTCTGACACGGACCTAAGGCTTTCCGCCAGTTTTTCGGACTTACGCCTGGGACGTCTGAGGTGGGAGGAGTTTACCGAAATTCCGTTTGACACACTCAGGACCTACAGCGCCTGGCTACGAATACAGTCGGGGCGTCGACTCCGTGGAGAACTGGGGTGGCGTACATTTTTGCGAAGTGATTATGACAGAGCAATTACGGTACAATACCAGCTACCCAATGATGAGGTAACCAGTACGCGTGGGAGTATCACCAGAAGAGGGAAACGATGGGTCATACAGACCGGTCCGTCAGGTGCACTCTATTGGATACGGGGCCAGACGACTTTGCGTCTGGATGCATGGGCGAATTGGCAACAGCTGAGATATCGGCTTTATGGTCAATTGCCGGCAGCTAATGCCGAGATCATTCGGCGAGCCGCTCGGAGGGGTACACGGCGCCTGATCCCACTCATTTCATTAAGTGTGTTTTGGCAGATGGATTAATGCAAGAATTTGCCGCGACACAAAGCGTTCGACACTCAATGGTCAAGCATGTCTCGGGACGAACCTAGTGCCGTCGGGCGTCAAAAAAATAATCACTAAAGAACCCTTCATCAGTCTGACAAGGCAGGGTTAGGACTGATCTGCCAGCGCAAGGAGGTTTTCTACATGATGATCTTCCGTACACCGTGTGACACTTGACTCCAATTGAACGGTCATGTGACCGATGTTGTACTGGTTTGTTACCATTTCTTTGATTCGATCAAGTATTCCTTCCCGATCCGTCACATGTTCGCCGATCACCACATGCGCCGTTAGTGCATCACTGCCCTGCGAAAGTGTCCAGACATGGATGTCATGAATCAATATCACACCGGGCAAGGCCTCAATAGATCGACAGAGCTCGTGAACATCAACATGTTTGGGGACACCCTCAAGAAGGATCCTTGTTACACGCCGTACGATTGCCAGCGTACCACTAAGAATCAGGAGGGCCAAAACGAAACCAAGTATTGGGTCAAGCCAAATTTCCAGCCATTCCCCACCCGTTGGATTCCACCAGATAAGCCCACCTGATACCGCGATTGCAGCCGCGCCCAACAAATCTGCTCGTACATGTTGGTGGACGCCAGCAACGTTAACGCTATGCCCAATGGATCTGTACAGGATGGTTGCAGCGGCTAGATGAACCACAAAACCTAGCCCGCCGATCATAACCATGATGGCGCCGTCGGGCGCATGCTCGTGACTATGTGCAACCGTGCGATTGAAGGCCTCAAGCAGGATTGCTACGACGAGCAGCCACAATGCAAGCACATTTACCAGCGCAGCCATGATTTCGTAGCGCTCGTACCCATAGGTATGTCGCTTCGTAGCCTTTTTTTCGGCAACATTCATTGCGACCAGTGCCACTCCAATACAGAATGCATCTGTCAGCATGTGCCCCGCATGCGCCAAGAGGGACAAACTACCCGAAATAAGGCCAGCTACAATCTCAATGATCATGTAACCACCTATCAGAAGGGCACACCAGAGCAAATGTCGCTTGCTTGCGCCACGCAGATCATGCGTGTGGCCACTTGAGAACAACTCACCGTGGCCCGGGGAATGAGCATGTTGATTTGGCATGTCTCTCCTCGAAATGAGTAAGAAAAAGAGAATATTGCTTAATGATACAGTTCGAAAGTCAGAAAAGAGGAACGGGGCTTATTGACTAGGAGCGGGGTAATATGAATTGATGATGCGTTCAAATCGTTTTCGTCTGGAACGTACCTTTTATGGGCAACTGTGGTGCACAAACGTTAGGCTTAATGTGTGATGTTCGAACGCTGGGAGTGACGGGAGGAATCGGAAGTGGAAAGTCCACGGTATGTGCGTATCTGGAAGATCTAGGGGCCACAATCTTCGAAGCAGACCAGGTGGCACGGGACCTCATGGAATCCAGCGATCATATACGCGAAGCGGTCATCGAGTCATTTGGTCGAAAAAGCTATAGACTAGATGGACACTTAAACCGGCCCTGGCTGGCGGCTCAGTTGTTCAACGACGAAGTCCGCCTAGCGGAAATGAATGCAATCGTACATCCAAGAGTTGGCGAGGCTTTTGATCGTTTGAGGCATCAGTTACGGTCCGGTTTACTGGTTCATGAAGCGGCCCTCATCTATGAGGCAGGATTCGGAGGCCGTCTGGACGCGATCTGCGTAGTCAGTGCTCCAGAGAATGTTCGCATCAAGCGTGTGGTGGCTCGTGATGGAATACGTGCAGGTGAAGTACGTGCGAGAATGCAACGGCAACTGCCTCAAGAAGAAACAGAAGGCCGGGCGGATGTGGTTTTGGTCAATGCAGGTTATCCGGGTGAGTTACGCCGTAAAACCAAAAAGCTCTACGAATTGGCCATGGATCAGGAAACACTCAGCCCTGAGAATTTCAAGGCATTTCGTCGATTGTAGGAAGCACAAACCCGAACGTGGAACCACTTCCCGGAAGGCTTTCGACCATTAGCTGACTGCCATGTGCGCTGAGAATATGTTTCACAATTGCTAGTCCCAGGCCGGTACCGCCAAGTTCTGATGATCGGCTGGGCTCTACCCGGAAAAATCTTTCGGTAAGACGTGGAATATATTCGGGGGAAACGCCAACTCCGTCATCAACAACAGAGACTTTGACGGATCCATCGTGCAATCGCCGGGCAATCACTTCAACCTGTCCACCGGTTTGACCATACTTAATGCCATTATCAATCAGGTTACTGAGAACTTGGCTGATATGATTGCGGTCTGCAATAACGTCTGGCAGATCATCAGGCATGGAGAGTCGTACGGCGATTTCTCTGTCTGAGGCCATGGATTCCAGTGATTCAAGAACTTCCCCGCTCAGTTCGAGCAGGTTGAAGGGTTGCTGATCCATGGAGAGCTCCCCCTTCTCGATTCGTGCAACAGAGGATAAATCCTCGGCAAGGTTTCCAAGCCGGGTTGCATTCCTGAGGACTTTATGAACAAAGGAGCGACGGACACGCTCATCGTCCAGAGCGCCGTCCAAGAGTGTTTCTGCGAATCCGCGGATCGCAAAAATGGGTGTCTTGAGTTCATGAGATACGTTGCCCAGAAACTCACTCCGATAGTTCTCCATGCGCTCGAGTTCCTGCATTTGATTGGCAACGCGTTGATCCGCATCGTGAGCAAGATTGATCAGATAGCTGAGTTCATCGCGCGGGAGTGCCGTCTCCTTTTTGGGGAGAGTCGCGTCGTTTTCACCAATGCCTGCAAGTGTGGATTGCAATGCAGACATGCGTTGGGTGACCATCCAATGGATTCCCACAAAGGTGACGAGGCCGACGATCACACTTATGGATACAACAACCCACCAAGGCATCCGAAAACCAACCAGGGCAGCCAGAAATAGCGTGATCAAGACGAGCAGGCATACACGCCAGGATACTCGGTAGGCCAATAGGCCTTTAGGGACTTGTTGAGCAGGGGTCATGCCAGGCCTCCGAAGCTCACTTACGTTCTAGGAAGCGATAGCCAACACCTTTAACGGATTGGATGTAATCGGTCCCCTGATATTTCCCCAGTTTTTTATTGAGTTTACTTACGTGAACATCAACCGTGCGCTTGCCAACTTCCACTTTCATCCCCCAAACCCTCTTTATCAGATTCCTTCGCGTAAATACGACGCCTGGAGAATTGGCCAGAAAGTATAACAGATCAAATTCTCTGCGAGTAAAGTTGATCTGCGTCCGCTCTTCGCCGTTTTTCTGAAATACCCAATACCGATCCCGATCAATGTCAAGATCATGAATACTCAGGATTGAAGCACCGGGAATGATTCGTTGGGTTCCACGCAAGAGGGCTTTGATCTGGGAGACAATGACATCAATGCCAAACGTTTTGGAGAGATAGCTGTCAGCTCCGACATCCAAGCCCTGGATGTGATCTTCTTCTTCGGAACGTGCAGAGAGGAATAGAATGGGGACTGCTTTCAGTCTGGAATATTTTCGAATATGCCGACAGACATCCAGTCCGTTCATGCGAGGCATCATGATGTCAAGCACGATGAGATCAAGAGCTCTGGTTTCAACGATGTCAAGTGCTTCGACGCCATTCCTGGCCGTAATGGTTTTCATTCCCAACCGCTCCAGGTTGTAGCGCAACAGGTCAAGAATGTCATCTTCGTCATCTACGATCAGGATGGTATAGGAATCCTGAGCAGCAGCAATGGGGGAGATTTCTGACATTGGAGTATTATCGGGCACATGAAGTACAAGCGCAGCACGCAGCCAACAGTAAAACTACGAACTTGCTGGTCAAAGAAGTAAATCTGTTTGTTGGAACTGATATACGTGCATTCGGAGACGGCTGAGCAGAGAGAGGAACACAATGTCCAATGTAGCACACGGAAACGATTCCTTTCTGACTCCTTGCCTTGTACGGTTGAGTCGGGAATTATGACAATTATACGACATCAATTCGTAGCTTATTGGGAGGTATAGATTGGTGGGGTATGGTTTATTTCAGTAGGTGAGACAAAGGTCCAGGATTAAATATGCGGGCAACAGATCGTGGTTACGGATTTGGAACACTACCGGTATTTCTTGCTGGGATCAGCACGATCCTGGGGGCGATCATGTTCCTGCGCTTCGGCTATGCCGTGGCTCATACGGGACTTTTGGGGGTTGTGGGGATCATACTTCTTGGTCACCTTGTGACGATCCCAACCGCCCTAGCGCTTGCAGAAATCGCAACCAACCGAAAAGTAGAAGGTGGGGGCGAGTACTTCATTATCTCGCGATCGTTCGGAACAACGATTGGCGGGGTGATCGGGATCAGCCTGTATTTGTCTCAGGCAATCTCGGTGGCCTTTTATATGATTGCGTTTGCCGAGGCATTCACGTGGTTGGAGCCGATTCTGGCGGATCAGTTCGGGATTGGTTTTGATACACGCCTCATCTCCATCCCTGCATTGGTGCTGCTGCTGGCCCTTGTGCTGACGAAGGGGGCGGCCCTGGGAGTCAGGGTGCTGTACGTGGTTGCAGCGATTCTCTTTGGGACCCTGCTCCTGTTCTTTCTGGGGACTCCTTTGGAAGGGTTTGATCGGGATGCAGTCAGTCTAACGGAAAAGATTGCGCGTCCCGACTCGTTCATCGTCGTATTTGCAATTGTTTTCCCTGCATTCACGGGTATGACGGCCGGTGTAGGCTTGTCGGGAGATTTACGGAATCCTCGCAAATCTCTGCCAAGGGGGACGTTATGGGCGACAATTGTCGGGATGATCGTCTATATCGGAATCGTCTTCAAACTCCACGTCAGCGCCCCTCCTGAGGTGATGGCGGAAGACCAGTTGATCATGGCGCAGGTTGCTGTTTGGGGGCCTGCCATTCTGATCGGGTTGTGTTGTGCGACCTTGAGCAGTGCGATTGGATCAGTCCTGGTGGCGCCCCGGACCTTGCAGGCTTTAGGCGCAGACAGTACGCTGCCAGGCAAAGGATTGAATACGTGGTTATCGCGTGGAGTAGGCAAGGCAAATGATCCTCGACATGCGACGATGATTACAGGGGTTTTGGCGATGGTGATCGTCACTGTAGGGAGCGTGGATCTTGTTGCAACTCTGATTTCGATGTTCTTCATGGTGACGTACGGGTCTTTGTGTGCGATCAGTTTCCTAGAGCATTTTGCTGCGCGACCGAGTTACCGCCCGAGCTTCCGGTCCCGGTGGTATATCAGCCTTCTCGGAGCTATCATTTGTTTCCTTTTGATGTTCCAGATCAGTCTGTTCTTTGCAACGCTTGCGATTCTAGTTCTGGTAGCACTGTACCAGGCATTGCGCATAGGGAAGCGGGGAGAGGGAGATTTGGCTTCACTATTTCAGAACGCGATCACGCAAGCAACCCGCTACATGCAAATTCGCCTGCAGCAGCGACGCGCGGACCAGGTCGCTGACGAGTGGCGTCCGAGCGTGATCATGGTGAATGATCGCACCTTTGATCGACGCAGCCCGTTGATGATGCTACGGTGGTTGTGCCACCGATATGGGTTCGGTACCTATGTCCATTTTATAAAAGGTCGGTTAACTGCCGCCACATTCTCCGAAAGTAAGGAGATCAAAGAGCGATTGCTGGAACGTGCAAAAAGGGAGCAAAGTGCAGTATATATGGATACGGTCGTGAGCCCGTCCATTACCTCAGCGCTGGCGCAAACACTTCAGGTCCCTGGGGTATCCGGCATGTCGAACAACTCAATCCTCTTTGAATTTGCACAACGGGATTCCGTGGATGTGGTCAAAGACGTGGTAGATCAGTGCAAATTTGCGGCGAACACGGATATGACACTGATGGTACTTCGTCACAGCGAGACGCATTTTGGCAGCAGAAATTCGATCCATGTGTGGCTGACATGGAATGACAGGGACAACGCAAACACAATGATTCTGCTGAGTTATATCCTTTTAGGGCACCCGGACTGGGCAAAGGCGCAGGTACAGGTTTTTGCGGCCTTGCCGGGAGTGGAAGTAGAGCGGACCAGACAGGAGTTTGCCGAGTTGATCAATGAAGGAAGGCTACCCATCTCGGAGAAGAATATTGAGTACATGGCGATTGACAATATCGAAGCATTCCGCAGGATGGTTTTTGAAAAATCCTCCGACGCGGACTTAACGGTGGTTGGGTTTAACATGAAAGGCCTTGAAGAGCGGGGGCCGGGGGTATTCATGAATCACGCAAAATTGCACGATGTATTATTTGTGCGAGCTCCGAGGCAGATAAAAATAGATTAGGCACTTCCTGACAAACCGTTGACCCCCAATACATGCTTTCGGCTCAGAACAACCATATCTGACGGCTCGTTGCAAATCGAATAGGTCCGGTGATTCCCTGCAGCCAGAGAATCAGAAATCATTGAAATCCGAACAACGCGTATTATTAAACTATAGACGAACGTGCCGACCTCGAATCATCCTCCCGACCCCGAATTCCCATGCGTCAGGACATTAACCGGAATCCAACCCTTGACCTCATTCCTATAGGGGACATTCAGATCAACCCGAAATCCCGGGACGACATTGACCGTGTGTTGCGAGTCTTGCAAAAGATTGGCTCCACCAATTCATTACGGGAGCAGGTATTATCGGTTATGAAGAAGCATATGGCTGCTGCGGGGGTGCGACAGGATATTGGTCGACCTGGAATGAGCTATTGGCGCATGTTTGTTCTGATGGCGATAAAAAACACGCTCAAGTGTGACTACGACCGATTGGCAGCACTGGCGAATTCATACATCCAATTACGCCAGATGCTGCAGCATGGAACTTGGGAAAGGGATTATCTCTACTCACATGTGGTCATACAGGACAACCTGGCTAAAATGACGGACGCTCTCATGCGGGAGCTCAATCCCATTGTGACAAAGCAGGGTTTGAAGAGGTTGACCCCGCCTCCAGAGAGATCACAAACACTCCCGCGTACAGGGAGGAAGGCAAAAGGACCTCCTTCGGATGTCAGATGGCTCTATGATGCGGTAACACGATCTGTGGATACGGCGATCAAAGCCGCAAAGGCAAATGACTTCACAAGTTGGCGCCAACACGCATACCTGAAAAGAGTCTTTGAGAATGCCTACCAAATGCTTGACACGTCAAGCAGCTATTCGGGAGACCCGGATCTTGTGAAAAATTTTGTAAGAGTGTGCAATAAAAGAATAAAGAAATGCAAGAAAACGCATGCGATGATCGTAGAAGCCGATCCTGAATCTCCTTGGCTTGTCCAGCTGGGCGAGGCAACCACGGAGGCAGAGAAACTTTATGACATGGTTGAGCCAAACAAAGTTAAAGTAACGGTTCTGACGAATGAATACCCACCTAATATTTATGGTGGCGCAGGAGTACATGTTAAGTATCTCGTCCGGGAATTAGCCAAGCATCATCGGGTGCAGGTCTATGCATTCGGGAAACAGAGGCGGAGTTCCGATGCTCTCAGCGTAAAGGGAATTGCAGATACAGGAGCGCCCAAGGGACAGGATGCCCGGTTCAACAAGCTCTTTAGTACTCTGCACCGCAACCAGGTGATGGCTGCTGCCGCCGAGGACACCCAGATTATTCATTGTCATACGTGGTATTCTCACTGGGCTGGTATTCTGGTTAAGCAGCTTACCGGAGGGAAGCTGGTGCTGACGACCCACAGTCTGGAGCCGCATCGGCCCTGGAAAGCAGAGCAATTGGGGCGTGCATACCACATGAGTTCCTGGATTGAGAAGACCGCATACCAGGAGGCGGATGCTGTGATCGCGGTGTCACCTCAAATGAAAGAAGACGTTGTGTCGCTCTATGGAGTCAGCCGCAGGAGAGTTCATGTGATCCCCAATGGAATTGACCTGGAGGAATATCAACCTACGTTTGACGAGACCATCTTGCGAAGCTATGGGGTAAACCCGGAAATCCCCTATGTCCTGTTTGTGGGGAGAATCACCCGACAAAAGGGAATCATTCACCTCCTGCATGCAATTGCTCATCTTGATCCAGGGACCCAGATCGTCTTGGCTGCCGGTGCTCCAGACACACCCGAAATTGAAGCGGAAATGATTCAGGAGGTTACTAAGCTCAAAAAGAGTGACGAGCACCATGTAGTCTGGATCCGTGAAATGATGCCCCCCTCCGAGTTGATTGTGCTCTACTCCCACGCCCAGGTCTTTGCGTGTCCATCGGTATATGAACCATTTGGAATTATTAATCTTGAGGCCATGGCGTGTGAAACAGCGGTCGTGGCAACCAACGTAGGCGGGATTCCTATGGTTGTGGTAGATGGAGAAACAGGGTTTTTGGTCGAACTTGAGGGGGATGGGTTTGCAGAGCGACTAGCAGACAGCGTCAATCAATTAATGCGGGATCCTGAGCAGAGCCGCGCTATGGGACTCCAGGGGCGTGCGCGTGTCGAGGCCAAATTCAGCTGGGAAGTAGTCGCGAAGCAGACTGCAACACTGTATAAGCGTCTACTGACAAAAAGACGATAGTACTGTTGCCGGACTACACAACAAGTGTCCGAGTCCAATTTTGATCAAGCAGGGAGCCTCCTCTACAGCTCCGCCGGTCGCATGTTGGGTTTGAATTTGTCCCCAAACCCGGAGTTGTTTGGTTCATAGGGCAGAACCGGTTCTGCATTCGCTCCGCCGTCAGGAATCTCATGGTCCAACGCCCACAGGATGCCATTCAAGGCTAGCTTACGCATGGACTCGTCCTTGAAATCATACGGGTGTCCAAGTGTAGTGAAGAATACTTTTGCAGGGATTCCACTTGTTCCCGTGTATGTCTTGGTCCATGCTACCGGATTCGTAAGGGGAAACTGGTCCAAACGCCCCGCATTGGCGTGATTTGATTGCAATGCTGTGCCATTAAGAAGAACCTCGCTGTTTCCATGAAGCTTCCAATCTCCACCATCTACGTGGTAAAGCCAGGAATAAGCATCAAATCCGGTCACTCCACTGAGAATCGGATGCGATTGCATCTGTTCTGCAATCTCTACACGGGTCAACGGAGCTTCACCATCATCAAAATGGCCATGGTGAGTGATCCACTGCTGACCGAAGACACGCGTGGGCCAGTCGTTGTTCAAATGCTCTCTTTCTGCGTCATCCTTGTACAGGAATGCGTGCGTAGTTGTGCGAAACCCAACCATCGGCTTCCCGGATTCGGCAAACTTCAGGATATAATGTGCCTGCGAGTCGGGAAGTGCACGAAATCGGGTGAAGAGAACCATCATGTCCGCATCCTCAAGCTGCTCTAACCCTTCAATATTATCCAATACATTCGGATCAATGAAACCCTCCTCATTCAACGCATAACAGATGCTGACCTCAAACCCATAATCCCTTTTTAATATTCTGGCCAGCATCGGCATGGATTCCTCCGAGCGGTATTCCTCATCTCCGGTTACAAATACGATGTGAGGTGTTGAGGACGTCTGTGCTGTACCGGTTCCCGCGAGGAATAATCCGAGCACTACAATTAACAGAGTTCGCATAATAGAGGCAGAGTTGTTTTGAAGCAATGTACAATATGGATGTTAAGATAGGAGTAGATGACCGTATATTAGATCCAAACCATTCGCAGGCGTATGCAACCATGTACAGATTGATCCCTGTCTTACTTCTAATTGCCGCGTGTAACACTCCACAAAGGGCGCCAATCAACGTGCTGTTGTTGTACACGGATGACCAGAGATATAATACCATTGGCGCCTTGGGAAATGAGGAAATTAGAACGCCCAATATGGACGCACTCGTTCAGCAGGGCATCGCCTTCACTCATGCCCATACCATGGGAGGCCAACACGGTGCGCTCTGCGCTCCCAGCCGAGCAATGCTCATGACAGGGCGACCACTCTTTCGACTAGATGGCACGGGAGATCATATTCCACCAGAGCACGTCATGTTGCCGGAGGTGGCAGCTGAGGCAGGATACGTGACGTTTGGTACCGGGAAATGGCATAACGACCGCGGCTCTTTTGCACGGGCGTTCCAAACAGGAGACAATATTTTCATGGGGGGTATGCATTGGCCAAATGTAGGCGGGCACGAAGCACCCCAGTTACATGAATTTGATTCTACAGGTACGTACCCCAATACGGCCCGCCGTAACGTCGAAGGATACTCAAGCACACTCTACGCGGATGCAGCGATTGACTTTTTGGCGGAAGCCAGCGCAATGGACCAGCCGTTTTTTGCTTACGTATCCTTCACCTCGCCACACGATCCAAGAACTCCACCTGAACCCTTTGCGAGTTGGTATCATCCAGATTCAATCTCTCTACCACCCAATTATTTGCCAGAGCATCCCTTTGATAATGGTGAGTTGAAGGTTCGGGACGAGATGCTTCGGGAGCACCCTCGAACTGAAATGATCGCACGTGAGGAACTCGCGCTTTATTACGGAATGATCAGTGAGCTGGATGCCCAGATCGGGCGCATTATCGATGCACTAGAAGAAAATGGACAACTGGAAAACACCCTCATTGTGATGGCAGGGGACAATGGGCTGGCGGTTGGTAGCCACGGCCTTCTGGGAAAACAAAATCTTTATGAGCACAGCATGCGGGTACCGCTCATCATCGCAGGCCCTGGGATTCCCGCAAATGAACAGCGAAGTCAGTTAGTCTACGTTTTCGACATTTTCCCAACTATTGCGGAATATCTGAGCCTCCCCTTGCCCCCAACCGTTGAGGGGGAAAGCCTACGGCCCATAATTGAGGACTCCCAGTTGCCGGGACGTCAGGCAGCATTTTATGCGTATCGGGATCTTCAGCGTGGAGTGCGCACGGCAGATGGGTGGAAGCATATCCAGTATCAGGTAGATGGAGTCCACACCGAACAGCTCTTCGATCTGAACACGGATCCGTACGAGACGGAAAACCTGACAGCAGATTCCACACACGGATCGAAGCTTTCCGAGATTCGCGAGTTGCTCAAACAGGAAAGTGCAAGATGGTCTGACCCCCTGGATCTGACCGTCCCCAATTGGTAGCGCTAAGGGCGAATGTGTTCTTCAAAAAGCTTGAGTATTCGACGGTATTCATCCGTCCAACTGGAAGGCTCCTGGAAGCCATGCCCTTCAACAGGATACAGGGCAATCTCCCAGTCTTCCTTGCCAAGCTCGATCAGACGCTGACCAAGTCGGACGATATCCTGGAATTGCACATTCAGGTCGATCATGCCATGTGGCATGAGTAATGGGTCCTCCAACCCTTCTGCAAAGTTGATCGGTGAACTGCGGGCGAACGCCAAAGAGTCAGTTGCCGGTGTATTCAAAATGTTGGAGGTGTACGTGTGATTGTAGTGCGCCCAGTCCGTTACACTCCTCAGGGCTGCTCCAGCACCAAAGTGCTCCGGCTCCGTGAAGAGGGCCATCAAAGTAATGAACCCGCCGTAAGAGCCTCCGTAGATCCCGATATGGTCGGGGCCAATGCCATAGGTCTCTGTGATATACTGCGACGCATCCACATAGTCTTGCAGATCGCGCCCTCCCATATGGCGGTAGATCGCTGTGCGCCAATCCCTACCATATCCGGCGGAGGCCCGAAAGTCAACTTGCATGACCACATAACCCAGATCCGCCAGGAGGTTGTGGAACATGTATTCGCGGTAGTAGCTGGACCACCCGTCGTGGACATTCTGCATGTAACCTGCCCCATGCACAAAGAGGACTGCAGCACCATTGGGCTCAACTGGTTCAAAGACATGAGTCGGGACCATGACCCCATCAGACGCTTCAAAGTGAATCGTTTCCGGTGCACGCCATGAATATGCAAGCCAGGTTTCGGTCTGTGAATGGGTGATCCGGGCAGCTTCCTCCGTGGGTACCTGCAAAAATACCTCGGGCGGACGGGTCTGAATGGAATTCAAAATGCCAAGCATATCTCCGTCCGGTGCGATCACCGCTGCATTGCGTCCAGGCAATGTTGTCAGTCGCTCACGCTTTCCACCCATGACCGGCATCTGATAAAAATGACGTATTGATGGCGAGCCTTCGCTGCTGGTAAAAAACCATGTACGCCCGTCTTGGGAAAGTTCGGGGTCAAAAACCTCGAATGGACCGTCGGTAAGCTGATTCACTTTGCCAGTTTCAACATTGACCGTATATAGGTGACTGTGGCCACTCGCTTCACTCTGGAAATAATAATGCCGGTTATCTGGAAGCCATCCACCGGTACTGCCACCTCCGAACCAGGAAATTCCCGGTCCCGCAATCCAGGCCTCATCATGTTGCCGGTCCAGGAGATCCAGTGTACCGGTCGCAGGATCCAGTCGTGCGAGCCATCGATCCTTGTTATCGTCTGTCCGCACCTCCAGGACTGCATGTTTGCCATCTGCGCTCCAAAACGGACCGAAGCTAAACAGCGCCCGCTTGGATTTGGATGAATCTACCCCTACTCCCTCTTCACGCATGTATTTTGGCACGTCGTAAGCCCCCTCAAGTTGATGCAGCTCAATCTGATACGTCGTATCGCGCGTCAAATCTTGTATATGAAGATTACGCTCCAGGGGTACTCGGCCTACTTTGACCCGCGCGTTAAGCACCTCCGTATAACCACTTTCGGTAACCCAGTCCATTGCCCGTGTGCGTTTACCGGACTCGGGGGGAGGAGAGGTTACAAAAGAGACGTAGCGCTCGGTTGGATCCAGTTGTAGTTGTGATATTGATTTTGATCCTGCATACCATGTTGGTGGCGGATTGAGTGCGTTTTCATCCCGTTCACGGGCAGCGTTACGGAGCTCGTCTTCTTCTTGCTCTTCACGGATGATTTCGAAGAGCTCGGACTGTTGCGCTTCGAGGAAAGCGTCCTGTTCATCCGGTTTTGATTCACTCGGAGCACGTCCATCCCTGAGGTCGGTGAGCTGAGCCAGAGTGCCGGAATCAAGAGACAGTTTATAGAGATTATCATCGCGCTCGAAAATGATCGCATCTCCTGCAAGGGAAAACCGGGGCGAAGCCTCAAATCCGCGTGTTTGGGTCAGGCGCGTTTGGGTACCCGTCTCGCGCTCGAAGAGATAGAGATCACCTCTTCGGACGTACACTTTGTAAGAAAAATCGGAGTCGTATACATGCTCCCCATGTTGCCAACCATCGAAGACGGGCCCTTGATTGAGCCGCTCATCGCGGGACACCTGTTGAGGTGTCAGGTCCTCGCGAGTAATCTTGAAGAGTGAATCACTTTCAAATTTCCCCATCGGGTTCCAGTTGAAATAGAGTGTTTGCCCATCTTCACTCCAGTATGGCGTGGAAGGCCAATCCCCGATGTAGGAAGCAGGGTCCTGCATGATCGTCGCTACGGAAAGCTCTGATTCTTGCGCGAACGCAGAGACGGTAAAAAACAGAACGAATAGCGAGGCGCTGATAGGTTTGAGAAAGTACATGTTACAATTTGAGATTAAGTGTGTCTAAGGCACAAAGGGCGTTTACCAACCGGATTTGATTGGCTGATTTGCAGTTTGATGCCAGGAGCCGTGGCGAGGCAAAGACCAGACTTAGTGCTTTCCCTCGGCTCAAAGCTACATTAATACGGTTTCTGGAAAGTAAAAATCCCATTCCCCGAGGAGTATCGTCTGCTGATGTTGAGGTCATTGAGACCAAGGCTACGGCAGCTTCCTGTCCCTGGAATTTGTCTACTGTTCCCACCCTGACTGCATCGGGAAGTAATTCGCGCAGCATATTTACCTGTGCATTGAAAGGGGCTACAACAATAATGTCCTTGGGCTTAATCGGATTGGTCACCCGATGACGATCCCTCCAGGAACCGTTGAGTAAACGTCCAATGACGGAATTGATCGCTTGGCCTTCTTCTTCACAATGCTGCATACGAGGCTCTTGGTGGGTGACTGGAACATGATAAGCACCTGCCTCTGGGAGAGATGGTGTAAGTACGGCTTGGTGTACGGTGTCCGGGTTGGCATGAAGGCGCCCTTCGTAGAATTGCTCGGAAATGTACTTGCATAGTTTGGGGTGCATCCGCCAAGTCTCTTCAAGAAAGATACCTTTCTCCGGTTCCACAAGTCGGCTGGCTCCAAGCATCCATTCCAGACAGGATAGGCTAGCTGGTTCTGGATGGCTGGCCTGAATTACTTGTGGCAGCTGACAAGGATCGCCAATCATCACAATATTTTTGGCGCTCAGGGACATCCCGAACAGGTTTGCCAGGGATACCTGGCCAGCTTCATCAATAAAGAGGTAGTCGAATTGATTGGCCATCTCAGGTCGACAAAAAAGCCATGCAGTTCCGCCGACAATACTTGCATTGGAAAGGGAAGGGCTATCATTTGAGGTTGTGACCGGGTATGGGGGATTGGTCGCCATTCTTGTTCGACTGGAGATCTTGTGGACGATTGTCGGCCTTGGAGGATGTTCTACGGAAGCATCAACACAACCTGTCAATACATTCCGAATTGCTTCGTGGCTGTTGGACGATACGGCAACACGGTATCCCTGGCGAACAAGCGACAGAATCGCTCTTGCAGAAACATAGGTTTTCCCCGTTCCGGGAGGCCCCTGGACCATCAGTACAGTGGATTGCATTGCATTCACAGCCCGCTGCATCCGAGTGACTGAAGGAAGATTTTCCTTGCTCAAAACAGAAGGGTCACTCAAATTAGGAGTATTCCGATCAAGAAGGTCCCTCGCGGCCGGTGGTGTGTTCCCTGAGCATATGTGCTCGGTTAGTCTATGAATGGCACCTTCAATCACATCCGTCCGTATTGCGAAGGAGGGTAGCAGATCCAATTTATCCGTCAGGTATTCCGCTGCTTTGCTACCGATTCTCAGGGTCACTTCACGCTTTTTTGCATCAAGGTCCTGGATTGTGACCGTTTTGATCACCCCATCGTACGCTGCGATACAAGCATCCTTATCCGCGGATAATTTCGTGAACTGCGGAGGAAAGGAGTACTTGCCCTCGATTGACCGATTGGCAGGGTACAGTTTTCTGACGCGCAGGCCGGCCAGGCAATCCGTATCCTCGATCAGGTCCTCAAAAGATTTCTTGGATGCATCAAACACGGCCCAAGCCTGCGGTTTCTTTTCGCGATAATGAAAGAGCCCGAGGTTAATCAGGGCTTTTTTCAATCGGGGAGGTATGGAAGAATTAATGATTTTTTCTTTGAATTCTTCGATGGCCTGAGCTTTCTCAAGTGATCGCTTGGTTTGAGCCTCACCTAATTCTGCCGGTTCGGATTGGATAAGTCCAGGACGCAGATAGAGCAGCCAATTGCGGAGCTTTTCTGTAGATTCGCAATCCACCTGATTATAATGCTCCAGCTCCTTGAGATCATCGGCAGCGGTTGGATCTGCTGCATCCCGCTTAAGTCGCCAGTTATTATATGCGATAATGGACCCGGATGCAGTCGTCACGCTCCCCGTCCGGCTTCCCATATAGAAAACTTCAAGGCTTTTGAGGGAATAATTTTCTTCAGATGCGAAAATACCTCCACGAACAACAGCATAGAGGTCAACAAACCTTTTTTCCCGCTGCCAACCGTCCAGTATTTCTTCACCAAAGCTGTACTTGATGGTCAGACGGCGAAGGGCCGTCATTTCATAGGGGGCATAGTGATAGATATGTGCGTTGGGGAATTGCTCAATTTGCCGCTGAAAGAACTCAAAAAGCTCTCGGAGTCTCTGATGCTCCTCGGAATGATTGTGGGCCCAGAGGGCTTTGAACTGATTGCGGTACCAGATACCGTGTAAATATTCCAGCCCTTCTTCCCCATCTTCACGATAATGTGGATTACCTTCAATGTCATAGAATAGATCTCCTGGATCAGGTTTGGGCAACAGATCAAATCCTTTGCCCTTGACATGACGTCGTAATTGAGAGGTAGGTCCACTGCCGTTTCGTCGTCCTATCTGCAGTCGTGCCTGGGTATGAAGGTTTCCCAGAGTTTCAGGGGCCATCTTGGCCACCTTCTCATGTTTCTTGAGATTCGCCAACGCCTCCATTGTTGTGATGCCTGCATTTTCTAAACGCATCACCTGCTGCCCTCGAATACCGGCAACCATATAGAGGCTGTCCTCGTTCTCCCACTGGGTGTTGCATCTATCGCGCCATCGGCACAAGTCACACTCGGGACATCGCCTTGGGACGGTATCCTCAGGATTCTCTACAAACTGTGTCAATCGCTTTCGCAATTGGCGTACATAGTCTGCATATTCATCCAGTCTGTGTGTAGATCGGTCGCCTCCACCAAGTTGTAAGTGCCCATACTCGGGCTGAAGTCCCTGAATGTTTCCCAGTAAGTCGGAATAGACAACCAGTTGCAGGATATGCTTGGGATCGGGTGTGCGTTTCAGCTTCGTGTCAACGACTTCATAGGAATAACTCCCCAGGTCAGAGGGCTTTTCAACACGTTCCAAAAAATCTACATAGCCGTGCCAATTATGCCCTTGGAGTGCACCCTGATAGATAACATCAACCCCTCTATGGAGTGCAGCAACTGTTTTTTGAACCGCATCAGGGCCTTGCTGAATCGAAATAATTGTCTTGCCTGCGCGCTTGAGAGAATTCAGGTAATTCTGTTCATGTTCATTCCCCAACTGGCTGAGGAGCTTTAGATCCTCTGAATCGGGAGTAACTTCAAGATCTTCTCCTCGCGCCTTTCTTAGGTCCAGATGAGTTATATGTTTGCACGCGGAAAACCGCTGAAGGTCTGAGGCGTAGAGTTGTGGCGTGCCGTCTGGACCCAGCTTCATGAATTTGACATGGTAGTCATGTTGCAAAGTTACTGCCGTCTCCTTAATTTGTTGAAATCTATTGGATCAAATGTACCCGCCGATAGATTGCCTGTATCAATTAACCACTAATTCTTGTCTCATGCGCAGGATTTCATTGTTGGTGACCGCCGCATTGGTGCTTACCGCCACGCATCTTTACTGGTCGGATGACCATCTTCCACTAGAAAAAATTGTATTGCCGGAAGGATTTACGATTGAGGTATACGCGGACAGCGTACCGAATGCTAGACAGATGGCACTCTCCCCAAACGGTGTACTGTATGTTGGTTCGCGCCAAAGTGGCACCGTTCATGCAGTCGTGGACTCTGATGGCGACATGCATGCAGAGGGGTTGTTTCTGATTGCCGAAGATCTTGAGTTACCCACAGGACTAGCGTATCGGGACGGATCGCTATATGTTGCAGCGGTCAGCCGTATTCTGCGATATGATGATATTGACTCCCAGCTTCAGGATCCGCCAGAACCGGTTGTCGTCGTAGATGATCTGCCAACCGAACGACACCATGGATGGAAATTTATCGCGTTCGGCCCAGACGGAAAGCTGTACGTGCCCGTAGGCGCTCCTTGCAATGTTTGTGAGGAGCCAGACCCTTTTGCCACGGTTCTGCGCATGAATGCAGATGGATCAGAAAGAGAGGTGTATGCACGAGGCATTCGAAATACGGTCGGCTTTGACTGGCACCCCGTGACAGGCGAGCTGTGGATTACAGATAACGGAAGTGACAACATCAGCCCTGATCCCGCCATCACAGATAATTTGCCCTCCTGTGAATTGAATCACGCGCCGGAGCCGGGGCTACATTTCGGGTACCCGTACTATCACCAGGGAGACACCCCCGACCCCGAGTTTGGAGAGGGGCGTACAGCAGATGAGTTCACCCCGCCCGCGATATTGCTCGGTCCGCATGTGGCACCTCTGGGGATTGATTTCTATACGGGTACGATGTTCCCAGAAGAGTATCAAAACCAGGCGTTTATTGCGGAGCATGGGTCATGGAATCGCAGGGAGAAAATTGGTTACCGCGTTAAACTGGTTCACTTTGACGAAGCGGGAATGGCCACAGGTCAGGAGGTTTTTGCTGAAGGTTGGCTGGATGGTCAGGAGGATTGGGGACGCCCAGTAGATGTTGAAACCCTCCCCGATGGATCCATTCTCATCAGCGACGATAAGGCAAACGCGATTTACCGTGTTACCTATTTAGACGATTAATCCTGCCCTCGCCCAGTCGCTCTTTTTGTTTGATGATGGCAGCACGTAATGGGATCATAACGAGGAGGTAGGGGGATATTCCGCCGCGGTTATGAAATCCTGAGCAATCGAAAAGCAAGAATCAGTCGACCGTTGCGTCGCATGCTTTTCTGGTTCGGCTTCTTCGGCTGCGATGGTTTTCAGATCTTCAACCCTGCGCCTGAGCACGCTCACCTCGTTCTCGGTCGCCTCAAGACAGGTGGTTAACTCCTCCAATGCAACCTTGCCACCATGTCTGACTTTCCTGTCCAGAGCGCGACCAATCCTACGAGTGCAATTGTGACGAATGCACCCTGAAATGGGCGGAATAATTATATCCGATCTACCTTGGCACTTTGTGCGATCATCTCGGATGCTTCCAGATTCACCGTTTCCTTTCTGGAAGGATCCTCAAGTAATCGAGAGACTACAATTGATTCGAGGTTTTCGATGCGTCGGTGTGCCGCTTCAAGTGCGTCTTCTGTCTCACTTAACCGTGCGACATACTCATCTGCGAGCGGCGCGTCCATTCGCGCCTTCTTGTATTTTATCCATTTTTCGAAGGCCGCGTAAGAAAAAGAAGCTAAAATTGCTATGACCGGAACGAGTACCCAGGGCATGATCTACGGGAAAACTATTTTCAGGGACAGGAACCGTCAGGGATACTCCATTTTGAGTGTGTAGTTGCATGATCGTACGATTTGGTCAAACACTGCGGCGCATTCTTCAGCGCAGAAAGCATTCCCGTTGGATGAAGCTCGAAGCGGTCCTCGGGATCCGTATCTACAACTTCTCCCTGTTTGAAAAGGCACTGCGACATCCCTCCGTGGAGCGGAATCAGACATACGGGCCACTCCAGTCCTACGAACGACTAGAGTTTCTGGGGGACGCAATCCTGGGGGCAGTCGTCGCAGAGTATCTCTACAAGAGGTTTCCGGAGGAAATGGAAGGGTTCCTGACGGATATGCGATCCAAACTGGTAAGCGGAGACGCCTGTGCAAAGACGGCTCGTGATCTTGGGTTAGGTGAATTCGTTGAATTCAATCCCTATGTCGAGCCCCAGGGCGGGTACGTAAATGATTCCGTTCTGGCCGACTGCCTGGAGTCCATCATTGGTGCAATTCATCTCGATAGTGGTATAACCAATTCCCGAAATTTTATTCATCAGCACATCTTGGAGCGAGTGGATTTGCAGGAGCTCGTCACTAAAGATGACAACTATAAAAGCAGGCTTCAGGAATTTGTACAGTCAAGGGGTTGGTCGCAGCCAGAGTACCTTGTTACAGACGCAAGTGGTCCTCCACACGACCGCATCTTCACCATTCATGTTTATGTCGATGGGGACCGCCTCGGAAAAGGGCAGGCAACCAGTAAAAAGAAGGCTGAACAGCAGGCGGCTCATCAGACGTTGAAGTTCCTCTCTCTTGGTCACTAACCCGGTCTTAACTGGATTTTTGGAAAATTCACGGTCTATTTATCTCGCGACACATAACTGATTAGCAATGGCGACACATCTACCACATGCAGATCGTTTTGCCGCCCGCCATATCGGCCCGTCAAAGACAGATGTTCAGGGCATGGTGGAAGCGCTCGGTCTTGATTCACTGGATGAATTGATTCACGAAACAATCCCTGAATCTATTCTGGATAACCGGCCCCTGGAGGTGCCCGAGGCTCGTCCAGAGCATGTTGTGATTTCCGATTTAAGGACTATTGGGCGCCGCAACAAGATCTTTCGATCCTATATCGGGATGGGATATCATGACACGATCACCCCACGGGCGATCTTGCGCTCGGTTCTGGAAAATCCATCCTGGTACACGCAATATACTCCCTACCAGGCCGAAATTTCTCAAGGGCGTCTGGAAGCGCTTTTAAACTTTCAGACTGCTGTGATTGACCTTACTGGTATGGAGATTGCCAATGCTTCTTTATTAGACGAAGCAACGGCAGCGGCAGAAGCCATGATGATGTTCTTTCGGCTTGCGCGCAAGCGCAACAAGTTTCTCGTCTCTACCAACTGCCATCCCCAAACGATCAGTGTGGTGAAGGCAAGATCCATTCCTCTGGGGATAGATTTAGTCGTTACCGATCATACATCTTTTGAATTTACTTCCGATGTGTTTGGAGCACTGGTTCAATACCCGGCTTCAGATGGAGTGATTGACGACTATGAAGAGATCTGTAAAGAAGCCCATCAGGCAGGTGCATACGTAGCGGTGGCTGCAGATCTACTTAGCCTGGCTTTACTCCGTGCACCTGGACAATTTGGGGCCGATGCAGTAGTGGGTAACTCTCAGCGATTTGGAGTGCCGCTCGGGTATGGAGGCCCGCATGCTGCATTCTTTTCCACAAAAATGGCCTTCCGCCGTCAAGTTCCTGGGCGCATGATTGGTGTTACCGTGGATATGGACGGCAAACCCGCATTACGCATGGCTCTGCAGATGCGAGAGCAACACATCAAAAGAGCACGCGCAACAAGCAATATCTGCACCGCACAGGTGTTGCTTGCTGTACTGGCCGGTGCCTATGCCGTTTTTCATGGTGCGGAGGGAATTAGAAACATTGCCCAGAGTGTCCATATGTGGACGCTTGCTCTCGCAAAAGGACTGCAAAAAAATGGCTACCGCCTACGACACCAGGACTTTTTTGATACGATCTGTATTGAGAATCCACCCGACGATCTTCAAAAAGAAGCAGAAGCCCAAGGGGTCAACCTACGGTATCTACCCGATGGCAGTGTCTGTATCTCTCTAAACGAGACCACCACAGAAGCGCATGTCAACACCCTGCTTTCCTTGTTTATTACAGGAACGTCCAACGCTGGACAACTGGTCACATCCATGCCAACGTCTTATCAAGGCATCTTGCCCCGTGTGACTCCATATTTGACTCATCCTATTTTCAGTCAGTACCGCTCGGAAACAGAGTTGATGCGCTACCTTCACCGCCTTGCGGCGCGTGACCTGTCCCTGACGACCAGCATGATCCCGCTCGGCTCCTGTACGATGAAGCTGAATGCGGCCGTGCAATTGGCTGCGGTGAGCTGGGCCGACTATAATGGACTGCATCCATTTATTCCCCTTGACCAAGCCACTGGCTACCAGGAGATCTTTTCAGATCTTGAGCGATGGTTGAGTGAGTTAACGGGGTTTTCAGCAGTGTCCCTGCAACCAAATTCAGGCGCGAGCGGTGAGTATGCGGGACTCCTGGTCATTCAAGCCTATCTGGCCAGTAAAGGGGAGGCACACCGAAATGTGTGTCTCGTCCCCGACTCTGCTCATGGTACGAATCCTGCCAGTGCTGTGATGGCGGGAATGAAAGTCGTGGTCGTGAAGACACTAAAAAGCGGGGATATTGATTTCGAAGACCTGAAAAAAAAGCTTTCACAGCACAGCGATCATCTGGCGGCGCTCATGATCACGTATCCAACAACGTACGGGGTGTTTGAAGAGCAGATCCGTGAAATTTGCGACATAGTGCATGTGCATGGGGGGCAGGTGTATATGGATGGTGCGAATATGAACGCCCAGGTAGGTCTGTGTAAGCCTGGAGATTTTGGAGCCGATGTGTGTCATTTGAATCTGCATAAAACCTTCGCCATCCCACATGGCGGCGGTGGGCCAGGTGTGGGCCCCATTTGCGTTGCCGATCATCTAGCGCCTTTTCTACCGGGACATCCCCTCATCCCAACAGGCGGAGACCAGGCAATCGGCCCCGTCGCGGCGGCCCCGTACGGGAGTGCGAGTATCCTTCTGATCAGTTGGGCCTATATCGCACTTCTCGGCCCCAATGGACTCCGGCGCGCCTCGGAAGTTGCAATCCTGAATGCCAATTATCTGGCTCACCGTTTATCCGAGCACTATGAGGTCCTGTTTCGCGGCCGGAATGGGCATGTAGCCCATGAATTCATCCTTGATGTGCGACCACTGAAACGTACAGCGGGTATTGATGCAGTCGACATCGCGAAGCGCCTGATGGACTATGGGTATCACGCCCCGACGATGTCCTGGCCCGTTGCTGGCACCATGATGATCGAGCCTACCGAAAGCGAATCCAAAGCAGAGCTGGATCGTTTTTGTGAGGCAATGATTTCAATCCGCGCGGAAATAGCAGAAATTGAAGAAGGAGTCCAGGACGAAAAACGCAACATTCTTAAACAGGCACCGCATACTACAGCATTGGTATGTTCGGATGAATACGATCTTCCTTATACTAGAACACAGGCGGCATTCCCTGCGCCTTGGACCAGGGATCACAAGTTTTGGCCCACAGTCCGCAGAATTGACGAGGCGTATGGTGACCGGAATTTGGTTTGCTCTTGCCCCCCGATAGAAGAATATCAATCCTAAGTTTATGGCACACGAAATTCTTGAACGCCTAGGCAAATCTATCGAGTTGCGCCTGGTCGCTATCGCTCTGATCACATTGATCTTGATGATTCCCGTTGCAATTGTTGGGCAACTGATCCTTGATCGCAGTGAGCGGCGTGAGGAGACTCTGGCCAATACAGGGAGCGAATGGAGCGAAAAACAGACCCTCCTGGGGCCCGTGATGGTCGTCCCCTATTCCAGTTCCGAATATGTCAGTGGCACGTCTGGGGAATCTCCTGTAACCGTGCGTTACGCATTTTTTCTCCCAGATTCGCTCACGATCACCGGTACCGTCGAACCGGAAATCCGATACAGGGGTATCTACCAAGCGGTCCTTTATTCTGCAGACCTTACGATCAGTGGAAGCTTCCCGGAAGCGGACTTTAGCCGATGGTCGATTAACGAAGACGATATCCGGTGGCAGGAGGCCTTTATTGCACTTGGGATCACAGATATGCGGGGGATTAAGGACGAGATCCTGGTCAACTGGTCTGACACGTCTCTGACCTTCGTGTCAGGGATGCAGGAGGCAAGCATATTGGCACCGGCGGGAGTCAGCACTCCAGTGACGGCGAATGAGCCCAGCGAGTTCAGCTTCAGCCTTGGGCTTAATGGAAACGATGAACTGATGTTCATCCCTGTAGGCAAGACAACTCGGATTGACCTTTCTTCCTCCTGGCCCTCGCCCAGCTTTCGGGGTGCCTTCCTTCCTGATGAACGAACGATCACAGAAGATGGCTTTTCTGCCAGCTGGCAGGTTCTGGACTTAAACCGAGCATTTGGCCAGTCATGGCGTGGGGAGAGTGAGGACTCATTGCTGGATTCTTCTGCGTTCGGTGTTTCACTCTATCCTCCGATCGATCAATACCGCAAAACACAGCGATCTACCCGTTATGGATTCTTGCTGATCGGTTTGACTTTACTGGCGTTTTTTCTGACTGAGTTGCGGATCGGTCTGCGGGCACACCCATTCCAGTATATACTGGTTGGTTTGGATCTTGTCCTGTTCTTTCTGATGCTCCTTGCACTTGGAGAGCATATGGCATTTGATTTGGCCTATATCCTTTCCAGTATCGCAACGATCGGGCTCGCGGCACTCTACGCCAGAGCGATTTATCGCTCACTCGGCGTTGGCCTGTTGACTGCAGGCATCCTGGCCATTCTATACACGTTCATTTTCCTGCTCTTGCAATTACAGGACTACGCCCTTCTGGCCGGCAGCATTGGTCTATTCCTGCTCTTGGCAATCACCATGTATCTGACCCGTAATTTTTCAAATCTGTCCGCGTTGGCACGTTTAAGAAAGAGTGACGATCCAGAGTGATCATTGTACATGACTGGAAACCGCATGGGGAGTTGAAGCCCGGTACCGCGCTTCAAGTTATCCGGATATCATGTCTCTCCAGGGGACGATGTCAACGTCTTTTCTGCGCTGCGGCTTATCACCTCCATAGATCACTGTTGCGGAGCACTCGAAGGGGGTTTCGTCAAAGTGCTTCCGTACCCGATTGAGGTTCGTCAACAGGTTTGAGGAGGCCGTTGCCGTTGATTTCGCTTCGATCAGTTGAAGATAGGATGGAGTCTCGATGATGAGATCTACTTCTGCACCATTCTGGTCCCGATAGAAGGACAGTGCTCTTGATGTTTCTCCACGATTTGATTGATGTTTGACAAACTCCGAAACCACCCAGCTTTCAAAGATCGCACTGCGAAGCGGGTAGGTACGTAGCTGCTCAGGTGAGCGAATACCCAGCAGCCAACAAACCATCCCCGTATCATAAAAATGTATTTTGGGCATTTTCACCAGTCTTTTGCGTAGGTTTGCGTGAAAGCTCTTCAGCGGAAAGGTGATAAAACTCGCTTCAAGCACACTGAACCAAGCCTTCGCAGTTGGTTGGGAGATTCCACAATCTCCAGCGAGCGACGAGAGGTTGAGTAATTGAGCAGTTCGTCCGGCGCACAGTTCCACGAAACGCTGAAACCTGGAAAGATCACCAATATTGCTGACCATCCTTACGTCTCGCTCAACGTAGGTGCTCACGTAGTTTCGTAGCCAATCGGTGGGGTTCAGGCGTGAGTCAAAAATTCGTGGGTAAGAGCCAAAAAAAAGGGCCTCTTCCAAGGTTTGAGGATGCTGAGGGAATCTTGAAATTTCTTGCCAGGTCAGCGGAAGCAGGTTGAAAATTGCAGCTCTCCCCGCAAGGGACTGACTGACTGAGCCAGATAAAAGAATATTTTGTGAACCAGTAATGATCCACTTCCCGGCATCAGGGGCATCATCAATGATCCGCTGTAAATACGAGAGCAGATCTGGGGCCCGCTGGACCTCATCAATGATTGCTCCTTGAGGGAACTGTGCAAGGAATCCGCGGGGATCTTCCAAAGCAAAAGCACGATGATCTGGGGCTTCCAAATTGACATATGCACGACCACTAAACACGGTTTGGCATAAAGTTGTCTTGCCACTTTGCCGGGGACCAGTGATTATAAGAACAGGAAAGGCTTTAGCAGCCTCTTTTAGTTTTTGTGTTATTTCGCGCTTAATCATTTTAATGCCCTGAATTTAGGACAATTCAAAATTGAATTTTTATTTATCCTAAATTTAATGCCTTCATCTCAAAAAATTTGCCTTCGTTTAAGTTGGGTCAAGAGGGCATCGGGGACTTAGATTAACTTGGCCATTTTGTGGGGGCTGAAACGCTCTTTGTCACCCGTAGTCCAACGCCAAGGCAGAACGAATCAACGGAAAAATTCAAGAGATTAAAACGGTCGGTAGAGGGTACCAAAGGTTTGAGCACTTCCGGGTTGCAATCTCTTTTGTGGAGGACTAGATCTCAATTGATATAAAATCGGCGCTTGAGTGAAAAACAAAAGAGAATGTTTCCGGCATTCGCACAGAACGGGAGTGACCTACGTATAGCCTTTTTGTGACCGTGTCTAGCTGCTGTATAGTCTCTCGACCACACCAATAATATCTGTGGGAAGATATTGCCTTGCTCTTTCCACAAGATCCTTCGGAACACCATGCAGGGCTTCCGCGATCGGCCCGGCTATTGCCGCCAGTGTATCGGAATCCCCTCCGAGCGAAATTGCGTTTCGAACGGCATCTTCAAAACTTGTTGATTCAAGTGCACATGTGATGGCTTGGGGAACGGTTCCCTGGCAGGTCTCATCAAAGTCATAATCGGGTCGGATTTCGTCAACCGTTCGGGAAAGATCGTATCCGTATTCGAGCTCGATGGTTTTGCGTATATGCTCCGGTCCATGTTTCTGAAATGCAAGCCAGATGGCGTGCGTGGTCGCCCTCGCTCCCTTGATACCCTCGGGATGGTTATGGGTAACCGAGGTTACCCGGTCAGCAGCCACGAGGGCTTCTTCTATCGATTGGTGCCGGTTAAGGAAAGCCGCTGGGGACACTCTCATCGCCGCTCCGTTCCCATAGCTGCCATACGCGTCCATCTCGTCAATATCGATCCAAATCGAAAAGATACCACCATAACCTCTGCCTGGATGTTTCCGGCACCATTGACGTAACGCTTGAGCTGCTGAAGGTGGGCCATCTAGTAGTATGTGCGCCACCGCTGCCGTGCATACCGTATCGTCGGTATAGAAACAATCAGGTTTGAAAAATTCAAACTCCTTTGTCTTGATTCGATCCCACTCATAAACCGAACCCACAAGGTCTCCTAGGATAGCTCCGTATGACAGCTTAATGCACCTCTTGATCAAGTTTATTTCAGGGAGTCAGCCGACAGGAAGGAGTTTTGCATCTGACCACAAGAACACTCCCTTGGTTTTCCAGTGCTGAGTAGTCTGGAGGTAAGAATTACCCGGGCTACTCGACAAAATGCTCAATTTGAATTTTCGCCGAAAATAATATTCATCACGACCCTGCTATAGGCTATAACGTGAGCAGTTGGAGGGGGTTCAGTCAGGATCGTCGGTACTTACCCCACACCAGAAATTCTAGATTCCTCCTATCCTCCGGTAGTTGATTTTACGCGACTACAAATCTGGGATTTACGAAGGGAGCAATAAAAATTTACACGAATGAAACCTTTTGACAAAAAGTACGTCAAAAGAAATATGACGATGCGAGAACTTACCGAAAAGACTGGATACACAGCCCGTCAAGTGCGCTATCTGATTGCCGAGGGCTTCGTACCGCCGCCCATGGGAGGCAGGGCCAATGCCGTATATGGGGATGCCCATTTATCGGCGATTGAGCGATATCAACATCTGCGTACGGCAGGTTTTTCTCCAGCTTCAATCCGGTTACTAATGGAGGCACAAACAGGGGTGCCATTCCAAATTATTCCAGGTGTATCACTCACAATTAACTCAAGTCTGATTGCCGAGCATGTTTCTATGGATGAGTTGGGGGAGCGAATCAAATCAGTACTAGAACACATTTTTTCTAAACAAGACGAATAGAATTCCAATGACAAAAAACACATCCTCATCTGATACTCCAACTGCTGACTTATTGCAGTTTCCGCATTTCCCCGAGCGAAGACGGCATGATGATCCATTTGCAGATCTGGTGCATGGTGACTCGGTAACTAATGACGCACCGCTGATAAAACTAGATTTCCACGTGACGATTCGTGGTGGTCTGGCTTTTGTAAAAGCAAAAAGAACATATATCAACAAAACCGATGGTCCGATTGAAGCTGTGATGAGTCTACCGGTATCTGTTCATGCAGCATTCTTTGGTTTAAGTGCAGTGATTGACGGGAAGCATTACGATGCTCAGGCAAAACCAAAGCAGGAGGCACTTGAGACATACGAAGAGGCGATAGATCAGGGCAAGGCAACTGTATTGCATGAAGAGTTACTGAAAGGGATTCATTCTCTTTCAGTTGGCAATCTTGGTGCCGGTAAAACGGTCACGGCCACGACTCGCTGGGCAGAATCACTACGGTTTCATGATGGTTCTGGTCAGCTGCGAATTCCTCTTACAGTAGGGGACGTATATGGAATATCTCCATTGGAGGATGTGGATACACTAACCGTGGGTGGTCCCGTCCCTGAGGCTACGATTCACATGCAGCACGATGCGGAGAGTGTAGAATTAGCCGGGGGCAATTTATGTCATGCTGAGGGGGAGGTCTATTTTGCCAAAATTCCTGGCAATGCTCCAATTGAACTGAAGGTGACCGGCACAGTCTCTTCAGAACTGACCGGCGTAAGCCGAGACGGTCGTCCAGTGACTCTTCAAATATCTCCGCACAATAAACAATGGACACCCCTGAATGCTGCGGTGCTTGTAGATAGATCCGGCTCCATGGGTGCAAAGTGCACATATTCCGGTAATAGCTCGGAAACTCAACATGAAGCCGTAGTTCGCAGTTTACGTGAAATGCAACCGCTACTGATAGACGGGGATCGCCTGGCTTTATGGGAGTTTGATACTGATTGTGACCGCGTAGGTGAATTTAATTGCAACAATCCAGAGGAATTTAGAAGGTTGCTAGCTAGTCTAGGGGATCCTCGTGGCGGCACGTCCATCGGTAGTGCATTAGAGCAGGTGTGTGCCTCTGAAGAAGGCAGGGACATCCTATTGATTACCGATGGTCAGAGCTATGATTTAGATGTTCAACGGATAGCAAAGTCTGGACATCGAATATTTGTGGTTCTTGTGGGAGAAGGGAGTTTGGAGGCGACGGTTGGACATCTGGCTGTGCTTAGTGGAGGGGATATTCATTTCAGTTTTGGGGCAGATGTTGACCAGGCCATTCAGGCCTGTATACAGGGAATGCGGCAAAAACCCGATCAAGGCGCACGGTGTGATTTAGATGAATTGGGGCTACCAGAACGTGTGGAGACTACCCACAATAATGCGTCAATTGAGGCATCTTGGTCTCAGCAGGCTGAGAATCCCGAAGTCAGCGGCGAATTCTCGGAGGCGGTGGCTGCCTATGCCGCCAGTTTGGCTTTTGCTGGTGCAGAGGAGAAATGGGCAGAGAACATAGCGGTTCAGGCTGGACTAGTCACACATCTCACTAGTCTTGTACTTGTCGCTGAAGATGCTCAGATTCAGGAGGAGCTACCAAGAACAATCAAACAGGCCCTACCCGTGTCCCGAGGCGTGAAGTTTTATGGCACACCCTCCACGGTTGCTTATGCATCCGCGTCAGCTCCCGGAATATATCACTCGACTCCTGCAGGGAGAATGGCATTTGATGAACCTAAGTCTTATGCAGCACCCGAAGTCAGTGTAGGTAAACAGATTCGCGCCTTGCTTGGAGAAGATCTAATTAAGAGCCCATTAATGTCCTCACCGAGTATCAATTGGGATACCGTAGTGTGGTTAGGGAGACAGGTTGACTGGAATTCTGCAGGTCCCGAGTTAGTCCAAGGCCACTTTGAGGAAATTCCAGAAGAGATTGCCAAGGGGATCGTGAATCTGGTTGACGAGGTAGCACAATTTGCCGAGCAATTCGGTATGTCTTCGCATATTTTTGTAATTGCTTTAGCGGCTTATGCAGTTCAAGAGTCCTCCAAGTGGGCGGGGAGGGTATATCGAAGGATCATTAGGGACTGTGACCAAGGAGAGTTTGAGAGTTTTGCTCTTGATTTACATTATGCTCGATAAATAATATTGGATGTGCGCAGAGGGGATTCTGAAACATTGTTGCATAATAAATCGTCAAACCATATATTGGAACAAATCCAACCCGTCGGACCGCCGCCCAGAAAGGGGTTATATCGGGGTCCGGCTGATCAAATCCCAAGGACGCTATACGCGTCCTTGTGTATTTAGCGGGGAATCCATTACAATGGAGATTGAGACATCGGATAGGTCGTATTGCAGGGTTCGTGTTTTTCTAGACTACTGGAATTATGAGCTCTTAATGCGTGACGAAGACAATGAGTTTAACACTGACTGGGCAAAAATCGGCCCCTCACTTGCGGCAGCCGCGACGAATTTGATTCAATCCGCGAGCCCAACAGAGTTCCAAGGGTTAAATTTTTACGGATCCTATGGGCCAACAGAGCAGGGGAGAAAGCGCAACCATTGGGCGACAAGCTTGATTGGCACTCGTCCAGGGGTAAGCGTGCATATGGTTCCCAGGAAGAGAAAGAAAGCCCATCCAAAGTGTCCGCAGTGCTATCATATCACGAAATCTTGTCCAGAGTGCGGTGCCGATATGCGTGGAACTGAGGAGAAGGGTGTTGATGTACGCATGGCAACGGATATGATTAAATTGGCATGGGTTGACAATTATGATGTAGCCGTGCTGGTTTCCTCAGATGCAGATTTTGTCCCCGTAGCTGAATTTCTTGAGACTAGGGGAATAAAAGTGATCCATGGAGCATTTCCTCCCAAAGGACACCATCTAAGTTCTTGTTGTTGGGGACAAATAGACCTGCCCAAACTGCGCGAAGAATTTCGTTTCAGGAAGGGAGAGTGACTTGATAGCCCACTCACATCGGGTCATCAAACATCCTATTATTGGACTCTTTTTCAAGTCACGACTCCTGTCAATATCTATGAAATGGGGCGCTTGTCCCGATCTGTGATACCGGTCTCTTATGGATAGAGTTAGGGTGATACCTGAATTCTTGGTTGCGAAATCCCACCGGCCCCCGTCGCGTCATCTGGACTTTTCCATAATAGGCGAGTAGTTGAAAATCCTCCGAGTGATTTTTAGCAGAAACGGGAAATCCTTCGTAAACTAAGGTCCGAATCAGCTTGGAATTATTCGCTAACTACCTCGATTTGCTCTGCCGTCGGGAAATTCTCGGGTACAGGTAGGGTGACCTCGCCGGTTGCCAACCATTCTGCGCTGCGCTGAAGCAGTGTCCGAAATCCCACGCACCGAAGCGCGCGATCATCCTCCTGTCCACCCCATAAATGACCAGGTAGGAATGTCAAGACTTTGCCTTCGCCGAATTCGATCCACCAAACCATGAGTTCGTGCCTTCCAGTTCCCCCGGATTCTGTATCACTCCATGCCGTTGCAAGGACGTTCATCCCTTCGGCCGGGCCGCGCTGACCATGATAGAGTTCATCAAAAGGGTGCAGCCACATCTCTGGTAATCCGGCCATGATTGAGTGTTCGGGATCTCGGGTCGTGATGGTCCAGTGGTGCAATCGCCCGTGTCCAGCACCGCGGTCTTCTCCGGGAGCTACGCGGGTCAGACCTTGCTCCTCATCCCAATAGGCCCCATAGCCCGCATCTTTGCCTCTCCATAGAAGTCCGACCATTGCTTCATAGGCGTCCCATCCAGGAAAGGCATTGTTCGCTGCATGCTGAACCAAGACACTCCCTCCCCCCGAAACATATTCCTCAAAGCTTTTGCGCACACGTTCGGGCCACAATTCTCCATTGTACGCCAAAAGGACTACATCATAGGAATCAAATGCAGGATCCCAATCCTCCCAGGCATCTTGATCAGCTTCTTTGTCTGGAGTCAAGGTTACATGAACAGAAAATATATCCGCGTCCTGGAGCGTGCGCTCAAGATGTGCCACAGTGCGCTCCCAATCATGATTGTTCTGCCCAGACACAATGAGCACGGATGACTGGCTAGGTAGTCCAATGGTCAAGGCCAAAGCCCAAAGTAGGTGTAACGAAGTAATCATTTGTATCTTAGTGACGAGATGTTACAGACCTTCATTATACGAAATCTATCGCATGATCATTGCGTGACTTTGCAAAAAAACATGGTTCTGGAACCTCGAAATTCAATGCAACAACAAAAGGAAATTCCACGAGTGTACGATTCAGTTGGTGCTCAGAAGGCTCGCGTCAAATAATATGAGAATCGGCATACTTTTGGAACTTGCAAGGAATAAGAGAGCGAACTTCAATTAGGCCTCAATAAACCTTCTTTGGTGCGAAAATGGATTGGACAGGACTGCAGCCCGAGATGATTCGTAGTGAGCTCGTAGAAATCGTGGGCGATCCACATGTGTCCACCGACGAATCTGACCGACTCGTGTATTCAACGGACTGGTTTTGGCTGCCTCAGATGTGGCTTGATCGTGGGGAAGTCCCGCGTAAACCGGACTACATTGTGCGTCCAGGGAGCGCGGAGGAGATTTCAGAGATTCTTAAGGTGGCCAACAACTATCGGATTCCAGTCATCCCGTGGGGAGGTGGATCTGGTTCTCAAGGTGGTGCCTTGCCTGTATTCGGGGGCATTATTCTGGATACAAAGCGGATGAACCGGATTATCGAGATTGACGAAAAATCTCTCACGGTCACGGCAGAAGCCGGCATCAATGGCAAGCAACTGGAATGGGCGGTGAACGAGAAAGGGCTTATGCTTCCACACTATCCCGCATCGGCAAATTGCGCCACACTTGGAGGGTATTTGGCTCCGCGTGGGACAGGGACTATTAGCAACAAGTATGGGAAGGCAGAAGACCTTGTGCTGCGAATGCAGGTGGTTTTACCTGACGGCCACATTTTACGGACACCGATTGTGCCTCAACACGCGGCAGGGCCTGACTTTTATCGTCTTTTCCTGGGATCTGAGGGCACGTTTGGAGTGATCACCGAAGCAACAATGCAACTGGACTATCTGCCCAGTTGTCGCCTCCTTCGTGCGGTTCTCTTTGATGACTTGACAAAGGCACTCGAGGCTGGCCGCCAGATCATGACACGGCGTTTAGATCCCTTTGTGATTCGCTTGTATGATCCTCGTTCAACCGCCTCTCGGGTGAAGAAAATCCTAGGGTATGAGCTTGAAGGTGCCTATATGGTCATTGGCTTTGATGGTGATGAAGAGATCGCGGCTTTGCAGGAGCGGAAAGCGATGGAGATCATTAACGAATTCGGAGCGAAGGACCTTGGGCGAGAACCTGGAGAAGCCTGGTGGAATCAGAGATACGATTTTTATTATCCACCTCAAAGTCTCAAACTGCCCTGGATGTACGGGACCACGGAGACCGTGACGACTTATGATAAAATCGAAAAGCTTTACTTCGCCGAAAAGAAAGCGGTGGAAGAAGGATTCAAAGAATGGGATGTCGACTTCATCGGTCATTTTTCCCACTGGTTTCACTGGGGTGTGATGGTCTACACACGGTTCATCATCCAGAATCCTCCCGATGACGCCCGGGAAGCTGTAAGACTGCATAATCGGGTATGGAATACAGCGATGACCGCAGTGCTGGAAAATGGTGGAATGGTGAATGAGCATCACGGTGTTGGACTGAAGCTTTCCCGTTTCATGCGCCGTCAGTATGGGGATGCCTGGCCACTATTGGAGAAGATCAAGAAATCGCTGGATCCAAACGGGATCATGAATCCTGGCAAAGTAGGATTTGGGTATTAGTGAACCCATGAATACAGCCATCAACGCCATAGAGAACTGCCGCTTCTGCCTGATGTGCAGACATGTGGCACCTGTAGGGCATGTGACACATAACGAGTCCCTCACGCCTCATGGCATTGCTTTGGTTGCTTCCATGCAACGTCGTGGAAACCTTTCCTGGAACGCCAGCACCCTGGACGTTCTCTATGCAGAACCCGATGGAGGAAATTGTCGGGCTCATTGTGTCACCGATCAACCCTTGCCCGCTGCGATTGCTGCAATCCGCGCGGAAGTAGCGGCAGAGGGACTCGCTCCTGCCGCAATCACACAGGTCCATGATCAGATCCGCAAAAATCACTCGGCCTTTGGGACCTACCGGCCTACCACGTTACAGAATGAATGGGGACTCTTCGTAGGAGATGCAGGCTTCAATCTTGCCTCAAGCACCATGCAAGCAGCCCTGAGCCTGCTTGCTGCTTGCAAAGTGGATGCTGTCCCTGTAGGCTGTGGGCTTGACAGTGGGTTTATTCCCTGCTCCCTCGGGTATCCTGACACGGCACGACAGCAATCCCGGTTATGCATAGACGAATTGCGGGGGGCCGGCGTGAAGAAATTGTTGGTACTTTCGCCTCAGGATCTATTCGCCTTTCGCCAGATGTATGAGGAACGGTTAGGACTGTCTTGGCCCAAGGAGATTGTTCTGATTGACTTGGTTGATTTTCTGGCAGACCAAATTCGGGAAGGGCATCTCAGGATCAGGCCATCGAGAAAAACCGCGGAGAATACCACTGCCTATGCGGATCCTACCCATGCGGTTCGGCTTCCTGCGCGCTTTGATAGTGCACGCATGCTTTGCGAAGCCACTTTGGGACATCCACCGCTTGAATTATTCTGGAGCCGTGAGCGTGCTCATCCCGTCGGAAGCACAGCGATCCAGTTTACACGTCCAAAAATAGGAGTTCGGCTTACTGAATCGCGACTCGAGGATGCCATGAGCCGAGGTGCACAAACCCTATTGTGTGACGATCCCGCAACACTCTACGAACTCGGCCTTCGAAACAAGTATCCTCTGAAGGTTCAGTGCTTGTATGAGCTGCTGTTTGCACGATTATTGAAGTAGTGATCATGGCCAAGACCGTCGTACTTATTGGTACATTGGACACCAAAGGCCCTGAAATGGCCTACCTGCGTGATCGTCTGCAAGCACTGGGATTATCTACCATTGTGATTGATTCTGGAATTCTTGGGGAGCCGCTGGACATCGTCCCGGATATACCCCACGAAAAATCAGCAACCTACGCGGGATCTAGTCTCGAGGCCATGCGCTCGGCAGGTAGTCGGGGAAAGGCCGTCGCTCTGATGCGGGAATCACTCAGGAACCTCATGTCGGAGCTGCATCAAAGCGGGCGCCTTGATGCTGCGGTGAGTATGGGTGGCGCGGAAGGAGCTGTCATGGGAGCGGCGGCAATGATGGTTCTTCCAGTTGGCGTCCCCAAAATACTTGTGTCCCCCATTGCCTCCGGCTACCATTTTTTTGAGCCACTGGTCGGTACGCGCGATATGATGATTGTCCATTCAGTGGTGGATATTTTAGGCCTAAACCCCATCGCCTGTAGCGTTTTTGATAATGTTGCTGCAGCGCTGCAAGGGATGGTTATGCACGGTCGAGGTCTGTCTGCACCGATGGGACATAATGTTGCAATAACGATGCTTGGCAATACCACCACTGCGGTTATGGCTGCGAAGACTCGCTTGGAAAATGCCGGGTACGAGGCGGTGATATTCCACTCCAATGGCGTGGGCGGTCCCGCAATGGAAGAGCTGGCGGCGCAGAATCAGTTTATCGGTGTGATTGACTTTACGACCAACGAGGTATATGATCCACTAGTTGGAGGAATTCACGATGGCGGGTCGGACCGGTTAGAGGTGATCGGTCGCCTCGGGTTGCCACAAGTGGTCATCCCAGGATGTATTGATTTTAGTGTCTGGAATGCGGGGACCGTGCCGGACACGTTGAGTGATCGCCCCATGTATGACCATAATCCGGAATATGTACTGGTTCGAGCTTCCAGCGATGAAATGGCAGAGTTGGGGAGAATCTTTGCCCGGAAGCTCAATCCAGCCAAGGGGCCCGTCAAAATGGCGATACCCCTCCAGGGGTTATCGATTCCCAACGTGCCGGAGGGCGTGTTTTGGGATCCCGATGCAGATGCCAGATTCATTGGCGAGTTAAAACAGCATTTACGTAAGGACATTCCCATAGAACTCTACGAATGCCATGTGAACGACCCCGCTTTTGGGGAAGCCGTGGCAGACTTGTTTATCCAAACAATCGAATCATAAATATCATGATCGCATCATCACCGAACGACCTTAGCCATCTACCTAAACTCACCGACGGAGACGACGACTTCCGGGCACAATTTCTGTCGTGGGATTTGGGGGATTTGACCATGACGGATATCCGGAATTATCTCGAGCACAAGGATATTATTCTAGTCCCGGTGGCAAGCCTGGAGCAGCATGGCCCCCATTTGCCGATTTATACGGATACCATTACTGCGGTGCATATCTCTCAGCGAATCTCTCATCTGATTGGCATCTTGCATACTCCGCCCATCTGGATGGGGTACTCACCGCAGCACATGCATGAGCCAGGTGAGGGGCGTGGTACCATTACGGTGCGAAGTACTACGCTATTGGCTGTAATGCATGATGTTGCCCGCAGTTTGATCCATCACGGATTTAACAGGATCATTTTCATTAATGGTCATGGCTCTAATATCAAGGTGGTCGACCCGGTCCTGAGAAAGCTTCGCTATGAAACAGGAGCCCTGATCAGCTTTGTAAAGCCGTACATGGAGCGATACACCGGCATACTGAAGGGACTCATGGAGAACCCGCCCGAAGAGACTCCCGGGTGGCATGCAAGTGAGTTGGAGACTGCGCAAGATCTAGCGTGGAACGAGGACTTGGTTCGAATGGAGAGAGCCGCATTCACCAAGGCTCATATTCCCGATTTTTTACCACGCTCTTTTGCCAAGAAGGACGGAATGCCTGATGTGGAGTTCGAGGGCTACACGTATTTCAACTTCCCCATGGATCACCATGAGTTTATTGAAAGCGGGGTCATTGGCAATCCACTGCGTGCGACCAAGGAAAAGGGAGAAGAAGCGTTTCGACGCTTATCTGAGCATGTGGCCCGCGGCATTTTAGAGCTCATGAATGTTCCGGTGACAGTCCACAACCGCGAGTTTGTGGACCGGGTCATGTGACAAGGTATCGGGCTGGAAGCGATGGGCAAGCCTGTCAGATCAGCGGGAGTAAGGTTTCGGCGGAGCGTCGAACATGCATCTCGTAGAAGTCGGTGCTGAAGACACTGCTACCGTGATCTTCTAAAAACTTACGCTCGGAGTCTGAGATCCCTTCCGGGTTCAAGTCAACGCTACCCGGGAATCGGTTGGCTGGTGTCCGATCAAGAGGAGGGCAAAATTCGACAGAAAGGGCACCATCGTAGCCAACATCCCTGAGCGCTTTAATGATCGCTGGCCAGTCGAACGATCCCATACCGCATGCCATACGGTTATTGTCTGCAACATGAAAGTTTACTAAGCGACTACCTGCCTCATAAATTGCCCCGATTGGATCATCTTCTTCCAGGTTCATATGAAAGATGTCCAGGCAAACACCGCAATCTGGGGCCACTGCTTCCGCAAGAGCCAATGCCTGAGCCCCGCGATTGACAAAATAGGTTTCGAACCGGTTGATCGGCTCAATACCAACCTTCACGCTGCATTCACGGCCATAGGCGTTGATTTCTTTCAGTGCGGCAACGCACCAATCCCATTCGTTTTCCGGTGTTGAGTCCGGGACCACTTTGCCGACGGTTCCAGGGACCACCGAAATCACTTCTCCGCCCAGCGCACCCACCATTTGGATACAGTCTTTCACATAGGTTACGGACTTTGCACGCTGACCCTCGTCTTTCGCAAGCAGGTTGCGCTCATCCAGCATCAAGGTCACACTTCCCCAACACCGCACCCCATGATCGTCCAGAAGTTTCTTGACCTGACTCGGATCATATTTATAGGGCTCACCCTGGATTTCCAAAGCCTTATAACCATACTTGACCAACCGCTTGACGGTCACTTCAAGTGGTTCTACTTTCATCCAATTATGAATTGCCAGATACATTTGGGCTTAGTCGGGAATAGTTTTCAACAAGATAATTCCCTTGAGCCAATAATTGGCAGCAAGTACCGAATGATCGTTGTTTCATGGAGTCTAAGGGTGCCTGTCTTCATTGAAATACTTCACCTTGAAACAAGGGACACATTTGAATCCATAAATCCTAGTTGTTTTGCATAGAGATCTCTCAGTGTACAACAAGATTGGACACGCGCGGCATACTGTCGGGATATCATAAATTTCGAATTCAATGTTGTTCAGCATAGTAGCGTGACATCTTCTCAGTTATCAAATAAGGGAGTTGATTTGTGATTCAATGATGTATTTAGCCAAACCTTGTGTAGTAACCACAGGAGGATTAAGGACATATGCTTTAATTGTATATTTCCGAGCGAAGTGGGACACCAATTTTGTCCCTATCCACAACATTCGTGGTAGAACCAAAGTTCAAGGGGCAACAATGGAGTACAATTGATCGTTGCGCCACAGGTTGCTATTTTGCGCTAAAAGATCAACTCAAATTCATGGATCAACACGAATACATGGCCACTGTCTACATTTACCCGGATGGCAGAATGGTAGTCCATGGAAATAGTCTTCGTGGATTGGTTCTGGAAGTAGACACTATCGATGAAATGCGGTCAGAATTGCTCCGTTTGGTTCCTATACTCCTGCGTGATAATCATGGATTGAATGACTCAGAGATAGCCAATGTGACACTGCGTCTCTCATTTCACGATGCGCCACCTGAGGATACGGATCTGGTAGACCGCCCCTTACCTTCTCGTCAAGCGCAGACACTTACTCTGTTGTGGGAGGATAGCCCGTATGTTCAGGCGACCACATATGCATGATTAATGGCGGATTATGGGAGGAGGTTCGCAAAATATTGAAAAACGAAGGGTTCATGGTGGAGCGCAACCCCCGGGAGAACCATGTCATTTGGAGTAATGGCCGTGTAAAAGTGACTGTTCCAGCCAAGATTAAAAGCCGCCACACAGCCAATGGAATACTCAAACAGGCCGGAATAGAATTTAAGTTTGGTGCGCCCGCTAAGCGTGGAAAGTAAACTTTCGATACAGGCGGTCTGGAAGCGGATTCACTGGTGGATTCAACCAGCTTGGAAGTAGTTTCTGACAGGATTGCCGTAAGAATCCTATCATTTTTGCATAGGGTTGCTTGCAATTCTAGGAGTATAGCCTACTCTGTAGTGTACACTTCTGGGTGTATCGATCCGTAATCTCACGACAGAATTCCCCGAATCACTCTGCCTCCTACGTCTGTGAGGCGAATATCGCGCCCGCTGAACCGGTAGGTCAGATATTCATGCTCCAAGCCCAATAGATACAGCATTGTGGCATGCAGATCGTGGATGGTGGTTTCCTTATCAATCACCCGATAACCATACTCGTCTGTCGCTCCATATATTGTGCCTCCTTTGATCCCCGCCCCAGCAAGCCAAATGCTGAATGCCGACGGATTATGATCTCGTCCGTTTGTGCCTTGTGCGAAAGGTGTCCGCCCAAATTCTCCTGCCCAAATGACGAGTGTATCTTCGAACAGTCCGCGACCTTTCAGATCTCTGATTAAGCCTGCGATGGGCTGATCTACCGCATGAGCATTCAGTTCATGTCCCTCCTTGAGGTTTGAATGCTGATCCCATCGATCCGCAGCGACGTTGGGGCAGGTAAGTTCAATAAACCGAACACCACGCTCAACCAAGCGCCTCGCAAGTAGGCACTCAGTGGCATATATACGTGTATTGGGATCAGGTGAATCCATCCCGTATAGCTTCTTTGTCGCTTCCGTTTCACCGGAGAGATCCGTCAATTCGGGAACCGAGGCCTGCATCCGGTAGGCTAGCTCATAATTTGTTATTGCTGACTCTACATGATCGGAATGACCGATACGGCCAAGCAAATGCTTGTCGGTTCGACTCATGAGATTCAGTTTTCTGCGTTGCAGATCAGATGTCGGCTCCTGAGGCTCAATATTCGGGAGCGGCATGTCACCAGCTCTGAATATCGATCCCTGGTATGCGGCAGGCAGAAATCCGCTGTTGAAATTATCCAAGCCTCCGGGTGGAATCAACCCACCATCAAGGACCACATATCCCGGTAGATCCTGATTTTCGCTGCCAAGCCCATAATTGATCCAAGCCCCCATTGAGGGGCGGCCCTGAATTCCGATCCCCGTATGAAGAAAATAATTCGCGTTCGTATGCTCAGGGAAGTCTGCTACCATAGATCGAACGACCGCAAGGTCGTCCACACACTGGCCAACATGGGGAAACAGATCGCTTACCTCAATACCACTCTCCCCATAGCGCCGAAAATCCCATGGGCTCTGCAAGATCTTTCCGATACTGTTGAACTGCGTGGCATCAACCGAAAATTTGTCATACGGATTTTCGCCATTCTCCTTGGCAAGACGTGGCTTCGGGTCAAAGCTGTCAACCTGCGATACTCCTCCATCCATGTACAGGAAGATGATGCTTCGTGCCTTCGGAATCAATCCCCCTGGCCTGGGATGTAACGGATTCGTCTCGGATGGGGCAACCTGCGCAACCATATTGCCAAAAGCTGAACTTCCCATCAGCCCTAGAAGAGCTACACCGCCAAAGCCGTTGCGGCACATGGTCAGCATTTCTCGGCGTGTCATTCGGCAGGTCAACCGGTGTGGACCACTCATCAGATCAGATAGATAAATTCCTTTTGATTAAAAATCACATGGCAATACGCCGACCATATCTCCACAGAATACATCGTATCCTCCGGCCCCAAGCCGAGTTCCTCCGCCTCAGTACTAAGAAAGGACTGTGCTTCCTTCAACTCGTTCAGTTCCGGAAGCCTTGCAAATGCCTTTAGGTAAATATGCTCAATCCTGTCCTCAATGTCAACATGAGGCTGTCTCACCAGGAGCTCTCCCCAATGTCTGGCTTGTTCAGCAATGAATGTATCGTTGAGCATCGTAAGAGACTGGGCAGGTACATTGCTGGAATTACGGGCGCCAAACGTGGAGAATGGAATTGGCATATCGAACGAGAGCATCATGGGCGAGAGAAAATTGCGACGGATCGCAATGTAAAGACTTCGGCGACCGTCTCCGTCCAATGGACCATTGACAGCAGGACGACCGCGTCCCTTCATGAACTCAGTCAAGTGAATGGGTACTGGAGGTCCGTACATCGTAGGATTCAACTGCCCAGATGTTGCCAAAATACCGTCACGAATTGCTTCCGCTTCCAATCTTCGCACAGGATAGTGAGATAGAAGCAGATTAGACGGGTCCAACTCAAGGATGCCCGTAGATGGCTCTGAAGAACGCTGAAACGCATCGGAAAGGAGAATTTCTCGGAGGATCGATTTGATGGACCACCCAGACTCCACAAAGCGCACCGCCAAGTCGTCCAATAACTCTGGATGTGCCGGAAGACTTCCCTGTGCTCCAAAATTGTCGACCGTTTCGACGATCCCTCTACCGAATGCATGATGCCATAACCGATTTACCATGACGCGGGCAGTCAGCGGATTCGAAGGTTCTACGATCGCCTGTGCAAACTCAAGTCGCCCACTGGACGTCTCGATAAAAGGAGTGCTTGTTGAATCCAGCGCGGTAAGGAATCGGTGCGGAACGGGCTCGCCATCTGGAGTTTTGTAGTTGCCGCGTCCGAAGACGGCGCTGGTCACCCGATCTCCTTCCGTCATGCCGATAAAAAATTCTGCAGAGGGCAGGAGCTGTTTGATTTGCTGTTTCCGGCGAATCCGTTCATCGATCTGAGGACGCTGGAGTTCTCCGGATTTGAGGGCTCGGTTGATTGCAGTAATCTGCGCTGGGCTGGCCTTTTCTTCTGCCCAGGCGTTAATTGCAGGTTCGAGAGCGGCTTCATTGTGCTCTTGGCGTGGCAGATCAATACCGGCATCATCGTGCGCCAGAGCATAGGCAATTTCAAAGTAGGATGAATCGTGAACGATGAGCATATGCTGATCCGTCACAAAGCGGTTTTTGTCGTAGGTCCCGACCAGTAACTCCAAGTAGGCTTTGTGGCCCTTCCATAAACTCACATCGAATCGGTAGGGGATCATTGTGTCACTGCTCAGCTCCTGATCAAGGGCTCCATGGATCGGTGCACGGATCAGTTGGAAGTTGTCAATCACCAGCCGCAGAGCGGATTTGTACCCCTTGGCCATGACTGTAATGGAGTCATGGATGAGCGTAAAGGTGGGGGAGCGGAGTGCACCTGGAAGCCCCTCTGAGATCTGTCGGCTGCTTGCTACATGTTCGGTGAGTCGGAGAAAACGCTCTTCCTCAATGAAGGGAGTGCCGTAGAGAGGCGCATCATCGAACGCGATCCCATCGGCAATCCACCCACTCAGCGTCCCATTGCGGAAATCCCCCAACACCTCCCAAGCCCCCGTAGTGTCCTGGATTGGTGGGCGAGGGACCGTTCGGCTGGCCGGAATGGCTGGTGTTGGACTCAGCGATGACTGCCACCGACTGGCGATATCCGAACGCAAGGTTTGATTAAGATCAACGAGATCCTCTACGACCTCCAGGTAGTCGTCCGATAGGATAGGAACAGGAGTAAAGCGTGCACTCTCAACGATGCCGTAGAGTGAATAGTAATCGCGGGTTGGAATCGGATCAAACTTGTGATCATGGCAGCGGGCACAGGCAACAGTCAAACCCTGAAATGTTTTTGTCGTCACATCAATGATATTATCAATGCGGTCCGCCTCATCAATGCGCGTATCAACAGGGCTGTGCTTTCCTTCCCCAAGTGCAAAATATGCCGTCCCAATCACCGACTCATTGAACCCGTCGTCAGGGTTACGCCTAGGTTGCTCGAGAACATCCCCGGCAAGATGCTCCAAAACGAACTGGTCATAGGGGACGTCTTCGTTGAATGCTCGGATGAGGTAGTCACGGTATTGCCACGCTCCCTGAATCGTGAAATCGAATTCGTGCCCTTTCGATTCCGAGTATCTGACGAGGTCCATCCAGTGGCGTGCCCAGCGTTCTCCGTATGCAGCAGAAGCGAGCAGACTGTCCACAACCCGTGCATAGGCATTGGGTGATTCATCCTGCTCAAATGCCCGAACGGCATCGGGTGAGGGGGGAAGTCCGGTCAGCACGTAAGAAGCGCGTCGAATCAAACTGGCTCGGGATGCCGGGTTTGCGGGTGTGATCCCTTTTGCTGCAATTCGTTCCTGCAACAGATCATCAATGGAACGCGGACCTTCTGATTTCTGTGGTGGGATCAGTGCCCAGTGGGTCTTGTACTGTGCTCCCTGATCAATCCATTTGGAGATGAGTGCAATCTCGTGCTCGGTGAGCACCTTGTTGATCTGTGGAGGTGGCATCCGCTGCTCGGGATCATCTTCCTGAACGCGATGAATGAGTAGACTGCGTTTTGCGTTCCCCGGGACAATCGCCCGCCCGCCAGGGCGCTTGGCGGTTGCTCCAGCGTAGGTGTCAAGGCGAAGGTCAGCTTCCCTAGTGCTGATGTCAGGGCCATGACAAACATAACAGGAGTTGGAGAGGATGGGTCGAATATGGTAGTTGAAATCTACCTGGTCCGGCAATGACGGATCCGACTTTGAGCATCCCAGCAGTGAGACCCCCAATCCGAAGATGATGCAAGCAACACGATGGTAGGCCAGTGAACCCTCCATGAACATAAGCTAATCCAATTGCCTTAAATTAGGGTAGAGAGCGTTGGGTTTTTTCTGTACTCTGAGAGCGCACTATGGATCCTAGATTTTTATTCATCTTTCTTTGGGCAATCTTAACGGTTGGTTGCAGCGAAAACGCGGTTACAGAAAATCCTGAGGATCCTGAACCGTACACTGCATTACGCTCTGTGGCCCCCTTCCCGGTGGGCGTTGCAATTCAGTCGAGTCGATTAGGTTCTGGCCCCCATTCAGGGGTTGTCCGCACCGTTTTCAATAGTGTGACTGCTGAGTATGAGATGAAGATGAGGCACCTGACCAGTGCTTCAGGAAGCTACATCTGGACACATGCAGATCAGTTGGTTGCCTTTGCCAATGAACACGATATGCAGATTCATGGGCACGCACTGGTATGGCATCAGTCGACACCATCTTGGCTGGAAAACTTCAGCGGAACCGACATGGAGTTTGAAGACGCGGTAAAAGACTATATCACCACGGTCGTCCAACGCTACCAGGATGATGTTGTAAGTTGGGATGTGATTAACGAGGCGTTTGAGGATGGATCGGGTGAATTGCGGAATTCAGTGTTCCGCCGTCGGATGGGGCCGGATTATATTGCCCGCCTGTTCCAGTATACCAGAGAGGCCGACCCGGATGTCCTGCTGTTCTACAACGACTATGGTACGATTTGGGATACGGCCAAACTCGAGTCCATGTTGGCCATGGTGGATGACCTTCAAGCCCGAGGCATCCCTATTGACGGTGTTGGACTCCAGATGCACATCACCTATACGCATCCCCCTCTTAGCAATATTGTTGCGGTCATGGACGCTGTCGTTCAACGGGGCCTCAAGATTCACATCTCAGAAATGGATGTCCGTGTCAATCCTCAGGGGGACCTGTCTGTGCTTACGGATGAGCGGAGCCAGCTTCAGAAGAAGCGTGTGAACGAGATTGTAGCTGCCTTTATGGATCTGCCTGAACAAAACCAGTTTGCCATTACCTGGTGGGGGCTGCGGGACCCAGAGAGCTGGTTAATTGATTTTTGGGGCAATCCGGAATGGGGCCTGCTTTTCGATGCAGAGTATCAACCCAAGCCAGCCTATGAGGGGTTTCTTGAAGCATTGAGAGGAAATTGAGGATTCCCCCAAGCTCAGATCGACGTATTAGTATCTCCCCGGTTTATTCTGCTGATTCGAGCAGAGGCTTTTGATTGCGGTCGAAGAGGATGGATTTTGCGATGATTTTGGGGCATGGTGTTGCGCACGACAGATACTTTACTTTAGCGGTGACACTTAAACCTTTCACAGGGGAGCGCATGACGCACCGTCTCTCTTATGACCGTGGTGTACACCAGCCTTGACACAAATGCAGCAGATGGTCGGGTATCATAGTGGCCAGACCACAGGCAAAAAGAAGACAACAAGGAGAAGCAGCAGGACAAAGAGAGGTGCTCCAGTGCGTGTGTAGTCGGTCACTTTGTACCCCCCTACACTCATAACAAGGAGGTTCACGGGGTGGCCGAAGGGGGTTAGGAACGCACACGATGAACCCACGGCCACAACCATAAGTAGTGCCTGGGCGGAGATATCCAGTTCCAAGGCAGTACTCAGTGCGATCGGAGCCACGAGGACTGCCACGGCCGAAGTGGGTACGAATTGTGCGGCGAAGGCACAAAGGAGAAAGAGGCTTCCGATCAGGAACCGGGGGCCAGCTTCTGCGGCCCGCCCGATAACCTCGCGTGCTAGAAGTTCGGCAGCGCCCGATTCCTCCATCGCCAGTCCAAGTGCCAACATTCCACCGAGCAGGACAACGACGCGCCACTCGATGAGTTTGTACACTTCATTCGCCCTCAGGCAACCGGTGAACGCCATGAGGAGTGCTCCGAGAAGTGCAGCGATGTACACCGGAAGGAGGTTGAACGAGGCAGAGAGGATGACCCCAAGCATAATCGCCCCCGCAACCGGCGCTCGGCGCGTCCGGAATACCTCACTGAGCTCGGCCGTGAGTACCAGAAAGCGCAAGTCTTTCCCCAGTAACTGAATCTTTTCCCGTCGGCCGTAGACCAGGAGAGCATCTCCGAACTGCAGCGGAGTTTCACTGAGATGGATATCAGAGTGAATGGTCTCTCCACCGCGCCAGATCGCAAGGGTGGTTAGGCCATAAGAATCCCGAAAGAAAATCTCGCTCAGTGACCTGCCCACGATATTCTTCGAAGTGGGAGCGAGTGTGACCTCTGCAAACCCTGCCTCTTCGGATTCCAATTCCGTTACCATGGAAGGACCATCAACTTCATGGGTCTGGAGTGATTGGAGGGCCTGGAACACTGCATAGGACTCTGGGCCTCCCTGCACGGTGAGCCGGTCCCCGGATCTCAGGAAGTCGGAGGCACCCGGAAGGAAGAGATTCCCACCATCTGATTCATCGCTGCGCTGGATCTCAAGGACCGTGAGGCCGAAAGCATAGCCAAGACGGGTAGAGGATAGTGTGCGTCCGTGCAATCCAGAACCTTCCGGTATTTCGAGTTGTGTCAGACAGCAGTGGAGATCGTACTCCCGTATGGCGACATCAAGGTCCATCCAGGTAATTGCGGCGAACTCGTCTGCGAAGGGGAGGCGCTCCAGTAATTCCTGCCACCCCATCAATAGCAGGGTGTCTCCTGCTTTTAGTCGAATTTCCTGGAGAAAAGTACTGCGGACCTTTTTCCCGCGCTTGATGGCCACGATTTGAGCTTGGAAGCGATTGCGAAAATCCAACTCCCGTACCGTACTTCCGGCGATGATGGAGGTGGATGCGATTTCCACCTGCACGAAGGCGGCGGTCTCCTTGACGAGGGGTCCCAGAAGATCTTCCGGCTCTGCCCCGCTCTCTAGTTGTCCCCACGACCGTAAATCATCCATCGCATCAGGGGAGCCCTTGAAGACGAGCGTATCTTCGGCCCGCAGCACAAACTCCGGCTTCGGGGCCCGAAGGAGATGCCCATTCCGCTGGACAGCGAGTAGATTGACTCCCAGGGCACGTCCAAGCTGTGTCTGCACTAGACTCCGGCCATCAAGAGCCGAGAGCTCAGGTATCCGCAAACAGAATATCGCATCGTCCAAAGCATAGCGGTCCCGCAGATCAACTTCCGCCATTGACCGGTCACTATTGCTACGTCGGTCCGGGAGGAAGTGGCGTCCAACGAGGATCATGTAAAGAACACCTAAGACAAGTGCGGCTGTACCCACCGGAGTGAAGGAAAAAAGCCCGAATTCGCCCTGACCTGTGCGTTCAAGAATGGTTGAAAGGAGGATATTTGGGCCGGTCCCAATGAGCGTGGTCATCCCTCCCAAGAGCGAGGCAAAGGCGAGCGGGATCAGGAGCCTGGAAGGGCGCATCCCGAGGCGACGGGCGATATCCAGCACCACCGGCAGCAAAAGTGCGGTGGCCGCAATATTATTCATCACGCCGGACATAAGCCCGGCAGTGAGCATCATAACCGCAGTGAGACGTACCGGGGAAGCTCCGGCAAAGCGCATCACCTGGGCACCGAGGAGGTTTGCAATGCCTGTACGGTACAACCCTCCACTTAGCACAAGTACTGCTGCAATGGTGACGACAGCTGGATTCGCAAATCCTTCAATAGCGCGTGACATAGGGATCACACCACTGATGGCCAGTGCGAGTAGGACGATGAGTGCCACGCCGTCGTAGCGCACCCATTCTGTAACGAAAAGGATGACCGCAATCAGGACGATCGCGAGGACGATAATAATATCGACGCTTAGCATATGGCGTCCGACTTAACCTGTTCTCGTGTCATTCGCGTCTCACATAAACAAAGTAGGCACCATGTTCCTCTCCATCCGGCTGGATCAGCCAAGTCTGCACAGTAGTGGGGCCTGCATTGAGTACGAACTCAAAGGTTGCTGAATTCTGTTCTGGGGTAAGTGGTATCCGTTTCTGCTGATCGCCGACTCGTATGCGCGCTGCTATCCTCTCCATGGGCTCGTCCATATAATTGGGCCATCTACGCAATTCGAACGTGTAGTTGCCGGGTTGGAGCACGTCCACTGCCCAGTAGCCGTTGCCGATCATGCCGTTCTGGACTTGTCGATGATTCCACACGGACTCAGACTGGTTGGTTACATGCCAGTCATGTGGATTCAGAGTTAGCGGATTCTCTGCATCAGCTCCAAGACCGATCCGGACGTAACGGTCGAAGGTAGGTTCAAGGTGATCCCACCATCCTTCATATGCAGTACGCAATTCTTGGGCCACGTCAGGGAACTGATCTACAAGATTGGTCATCTGCTCAGGATCGTTCTGGATATCGTACAGCTCATTCTGGTTCACCAGTCGCCAGCGCTCCGTCATCACAGCAGACTTGCGCCATTTGATAGGGTAGGGAACGCGCTGTGAATGCACAAAAAGTGTACGTGCGTCCGGCTCACTCCCGTTCAGCACTGGCACTAGGCTCATACCATCCAAGTCTGCAGGCAAAGGCAGATCACAGAGCTCGGCCAGTGTGGGCAGGACATCAATGTGTGCCGTTAGGGCATCCACCTCTTTGGATCCCGTGTAGCCGGCCGCTGGCCATCGTAAAAAGAAGGGCACGCGATGCCCTCCGTCATACTCAGAACCTTTTCCCTGCCGCATACCCGCATTGAACCCTTCCCAGCTCCCTTCCTCTTCACGCCAATTTGCCCACCCTTCTGCTGAACCATTATCTGTCATGAAGATAAAGATCGTGTTTTCGCTCAATCCAAGCGAATCCAACTCTGCCAGAAGTCGCCCCATATTGTCGTCAATATTGGTGATCATACCGCTGAACCGTGCCATGATATCACCGAACCCTGCCTCACGGTATGGTGCTGCATACGTTTCTTCCACGAAATACGGGCCATGTGGGGCATTCGTTGCCAAGTACAAAAAGAACGGCTCATGCTGATGCTCGCCAATGAAACGGAGTGCATCATCAAACCAGACATCGGTTACATATCCTGTAGTTTCTTCCAGGACCCCGTTGCGCACGTAGGTGTCATCGAAATAGTCATTTCCGAAGTAATCAGGTCCCTGCCCAACCCCGCCCGCTGGGTGATAAAACGCTTCCTGGAACCCTTGATCCTGTGGGCGGAGCGGGTAATTGTCTCCCAAGTGCCATTTGCCGACCATTCCTGTTCGGTAACCCACCTCGGCGAACAGTTCGGCCAGTGTAACCTCCTCAGGAGCCATGAGCGATCGCCCCATGATGGTGTGCCATACCCCTGTACGAGTGGAGTATCGTCCGGTCAGGAGCGCCGCGCGTGTCGGGGAGCATGTCGGGTCTACATGAAAATCCGTCAGGCGCACACTCTCATTGTGCAAGCGATCAAGTACGGGGGTGTGGATTGCTGTATTTCCATGCGCACCGATATCCCCATAGCCCTGATCGTCTGTGATCACTAGAATGACGTTGGGGCGTGGTGCAGGATCCGGTGAGACACATCCTGCCAAAAGTATCGCAAGATTCAGGAAAATCAAACCGGCGAATTTCGTCATATGGGTATGATCATTTATTGGCCGCCAAGCAGTTCTTCTGCTGTATAGTACCCTTGTCTATTTGCAGTGCTGGCCCGCACGGCTTTCACTTGGTTTGGGTGGATTGCGGATGCTTGGTTACCGAACGTATTGCGGATATAGGTTAAGACAGCGGCGACCTCATCATCACTGAGCAAGTTTCGGAATGGTGTCATCGGAACTTGCCCCGGGTAATCCTGCCCAAGGACGGTAATTGGCCCCATGAGTCCATCGAGCGTAAGCTTGATCAGCCGTTCGGAGTCGCCCAAGACCCAATCAGTTTCGGCCAGCGGAGGGAAGCCAGATGCAGGCAGCCCCTTTCCGTCAGGTCGGTGGCAGGTGCTGCAATAGCCATCTCGCGCATAGATCTCTTTACCTAGCGTGTAAAGTGCCAAATCTGCGGCGCTCAGGTCTGGTGTTTCTTCCTCCGGTTGATCCACTGGGACACGTTGGCCTTTCAGGTGAGCCAGGGCCGTCACGGACACATTCATGTTCCATTTGTCGAGATTGTCCTGACTTGCCTGTTCAACAACTGGCAACCCGTCTTCTGGGTTTAGCCAGGAAGCTGCTGCCATAGCCTCCGTGCGCACACGACCATGTGGATCCATTGCCGCTTCTGTAAGCAGATCAGTCTGCCTCTGAAGTTGCGGGTTGTACCGAAGCACCCGGACAGCCGCTGCACGAACCCGAAAATCCTTTGCACCAAGCAGTTGCTCCAGAAGATCTGTATTCACCTGGTTCAATCCCCAGCTCACCCACAACGCCTCCAGTAGGTAAAGCTCGTAATTTTCGCTGTTGGAGTCTAGTCCTGCGATCCAAACATCCAGGATCGCCAGTACCTCAGAGGGATCACGGCCGCGCAGCTCCCGACGAGTACGATATCGGGTACGGTACTCTGGAAGGGTTAGGTTCTCGAAAAGCTCTTCAATACTTGCGTCATGTACCTTGGCAGGTTCGACAAGTGGTCGGGCGGGATAGGTAATCCGATAAATGCGGCCATGCACATGGTCACGCAAGGGATCACGCGCATTGTGCTGCATATGGCCGATCAGCACATTGTGCCAGTCAAGGAAATACAGGGATCCATCGGGAGCAAACTCCATGTCCACGGGGCGAAAGTTTCCGTCACTGCTTTGGATCAGGTCTTGGCGATGCGTGCTCACATACCCGGTCCCATCATCAATCATCGTATGCTGCTTCATTCCTAGGAATCCGATCGTGTTGTTGATCAGCAGATCTCCCTGAACCTCATCTGGGAAGTGGCGACTTGACACGAATTCCAAGCCTGAGGTTGGCCGTACACGGTGTGCATCTTCAATCAGGTTGTAAGATTTATGTGTAGCCACACCATAACGCGGTTTGACCGTTCCGGGCAGCATCCAGCGCACATCGGGGCCGGAGGTCTCAGCGAAAAACGGTTGTCCCCATTTGTCAAAAGCAATCCCCCATGGATTCGGGATAGACAACTGCGCAGTTCGCTCAAGGTGGCGCCGCTGAGGGTTAAAGCGAATAAATCCGCCGTTCGTCGCGCGAACCGGCCCGTAAGAGGTCTCTACATTGGTATGCAAAAAGACACCTTCTCCCATGTAGATTGCTCCAGATGGATCTGTGGTAAATGCGCTGATCACATGATGGGTATCGTGGTCATCAAAGCCGCTCAGGACGACTTGCCGAGTATCCGCATAATCATCTCCATCGGTATCTGACAGGAGTACGAGGTTTGTCCCCTGACTTACATAGACCCCTTCCGGGGCAAATTCGAAGCCAACAGGAATGTGTAAACTGTCCGCCCAAGTGATCTGCCGGTCCGCCTTGCCATCCTGATCGGTGTCTTCAAAAATCAACAGCTTATCGTTGGGGTGCGGATCTCCCGGCTTCCAGTGAGGGTAGGTGGGCATGACCGCGACCCATAGACGCCCCTGATTATCAAAAGACATCTGGACAGGGTTTGCCAGATCTGTGAACTGTGTTTCAGATGCAAACAATTCCACCTCGTACCCCGGCGCAGTCGTGAGGGTCGCCAAGGCATCGTCGCCATAGAGATAGGAGAGAGGGCCGTTCTTCTCATTTGGTACGTAATTGGTCTCGACCTCGGGAAGTTCGTGTGTTCTTGCATCGGCTGCAGCGATATCCATGAAGGTTCCGGCTGCGGTCTGCCAAATTGCTGTGTCCCGGATCGCGGTCATCTGGCGAATCTTTTTCAACTCTGCAGGATAATTGTCTGGACCGAAAGGCTCGAATCGCCGCCCATATACATGCACGCCATTAGGGATCTTGTAATCATTATGCCAGTGCCAATTCTTATCTCTGACGGCGGCCAATAGACGGGAGCCTGCTTGACTGTCAAGTACACGACTACCTCCAAATACTTGATCTACGATACTCGATGCAAGCAAGGTATATCCTTCTTCATTAAGCTGGGAACCGTCAATTGTGAGGGGTTCCAGTGTACGCCGATACCAACCTTTAGAGGTCGAAAAGACATCTGCAAATGGCAACTCGTATCGCTGCGCGACGCGCTGAATCGCTTCCGTGTAGGCCGATAGATGGATATTTTCCTGTGTCCCGTCGGGGACATCCATCTGGTACGACAAGTCTTCAAATGCGATCGGCGAAATCAGGACTAACCCTGGTGCCCCCTCTTCGTTATAAGACTGCGAGAGTGTATGCCGCACAAATGCATCCATCTCCTGTTCAAAGGACGTCACTCCCTCTAGGCCTGCGAAGGATTCATTGAAGCCGAAAAAAGCCACAATGATGTCCGCTTGCAACCGTGTCAACCACTCGTCTGGCGTTTCGAAGTGTCCCTGGCTGTTTGAAGGCTGGGCCAGTTCCGTGTAGAAGCTGTCCGCTCCCGGAAAGGCCCATGGAGGAACCCGTCCAGGATGTGGCCGAAACCCCGGTGTATTGCCTCCATCACACATGTTGCGAATGGTTAACTTATGCTCTGGAAACCGCTGATGCAATTCTGTCTCAAAGTATCCAAAGTTCATCATGCGTGAGCACAAATTATTCCCGATGAGCACAATGTGATTCCCTGGAGCAAGGGGCTGCAGTGGTCCTGGTGAATAGGATCCGCACTGTACGCAGAGCACTGCAAGGACGAAAATGATGGCGACTCGAGTGTGGGAAAGAAGCTTCGGCGTCATGAGGGACAGGTAAAATTTTGTTTGCAAGTTACGGAATTGTAGTTACGTGCTATTCTGGAGAAATCAATCATAACTCATAAATCATAAAAACAATGCATAGCGAACAGCTCACACGGAGATCATTTCTTCAGACGATGTCTGCCACTGCGATACTTACAGGACGGTTTCAACCACGTAATCGGCCTAACATCGTGATGGTTGTCGTAGACGACTTGGGAACCAGCGATGCCGGCTGCTATGGAAACCCCGTGATTAAGACCCCGGGTCTTGACCTGTTGGCGCAGCACGGTACGCGGTTCACACACGGCTTCTGCACCACGGCATCATGCAGTGCCAGCCGATCCGTCATTCTGACGGGTCTCCATAACCATGCCAATGGCCAATATGGTCATATGCATGATTTCCACCACTTTAAGACCTTCGACCATGTACAATCTCTTCCAGTGCTTCTTCAGCGTGCGGGATACCGGACAATAAGAACTGGCAAGTATCATGTGGCGCCACCATCCGTCTATGTGTTTGAAGATGAAATTGTGCCGGAGGGCTCTTCTCCCCTGGAACGTGCCGAGGCTTGTGCACCTGTTTTTGATCAGAATGATTCCCGCCCTTTTTTTCTGTATTTCTGCACGAATGAGCCTCACCGCCCCTTCGTGCGGGACGGGAGTGATCCCGTATCCCCGGAGGAAGTACTTGTGCCTGACTACTTGCCAGATATCCCCGAAACCCGGGCAGAACTTGCGCGCTACTACATGTCGGTTCAGCGGGCAGATCGCGGTTTATCGAGATTGATTGAGCTCCTGCAGCAATCGAAGGTGTGGGACCAGACGATTGTGGTATTTATTTCGGATAACGGGATTGCATTTCCGGGGGCAAAGACAACTTTGTACGAGCCAGGGATGCGTCTGCCATGTGTGATTCGAAGGCCGGATATTTCGCCAGGGATTTGTGATGCGATGATCACATGGGCGGATTTGACTCCGACGCTATTGGACTTGGCAGGTATGGGAACAGAAGTCCCCGCCTTTCACGGGCGCAGTTTCAAAGACGTAATGGTGCAAAGTTCTTCTGAGGGCTGGGACGAAGTATTTGCCTCTCATACCTTCCATGAGGTCACGATGTACTATCCGATGCGAGTGGTTCGGGGGCGCCGCTACAAGCTGATCTGGAATATCGCGCACGGCCTCCCGTATCCATTCGCCACGGACCTTCAGGCATCAGAAACCTGGCAGGGTACGCTTGCGCGCGCGAGGTCACACTACGGGAAACGTCCGATACAGGATTACCTGCATCGCCCAAAGTTTGAGTTATACGACCTTGAGCAGGATCCACACGAGGTCCAGAACCTCGCCGGTGATTCTAACTATCAGGTCATACTGGAAGATTTTCAAGCCCGGCTGCGGACTCATCAGCAAAGGACCGGTGATCCATGGATACTCAAGTGGGAGTATGAGTGACGGTGTATATAATTCTTGGAACAGCTAACTTTAGGCTTGGAAATAATGTGAGTCTCGAAGCTACAATAAACTTGCGTTTAAATGAAAGTTGAAATTTGGAAACTGCTGCTGATTTGTTTTCTGGGTGCTCCCGCGCAGCTATTGGCTCAGGAATCGCCCGGACGATTCATGATCGAAGCAGGGCTTGTTGGTGGGAGTGGGGATGCCTGTCCTGGACAATACGTACGCGTCGACGGGAAAGTAGCAGGTCCGGTATCACTTTATGGCATGGTGGAAAACTACCGTTGTCAGGATCTCGCAGGCTCAGCAAATCGGATCGGAGCCTCTGTTCGACTAGGCCGTTCTGGTTGGATTGTACGACCGGAATTAAGGAGTGGACTTGAGTATGATGGAGGGGATGTGTCTTCGACTTTCGGGGCGAGTCTGTTACTTGGTGGTCGTTATGGAGCGCGTGTCTCTGTTCATTTTGGAAATGTATCCGACGATCCAATTACCCTATTCCAATTGGGAGGCTATCTTCGATTTTGACCCGTTATGGTGAGTTGAAGGATGTTATTCCTGCCATGGGGGTGACTTGCCATCATCTGAAGATGACATGGAAGAGGTGCCGAAATGAGTAATTCCGATGCACCCGAGTGGATTTCCGATTTGCAGCGACGGCTGGATGATGCAGCTGACACGCAGACCAAGCAATGGTTTGAGAACTATCTGAAGCACGCCGTTCGTTATCGCGGTGTTAAGACGCCCCAGGTTGCCAAGATTGTGGCAGAATGGAGAAAGCTTCATCGCTTGCAGCAACTCTCAGAAGAAGAAGAGTTGGATCTTGCAGTGTCATTGATCAAGCAGGAACATGCCGAAGACAAGTTCGCGGGTACCTTGTACATTCAGAAATATCTACACAAAAAGGTAGAGGCCGACAGCTTACTAACGAAAATTGAAGATTTGTTCTGTTGTGGTGCATTTTTTGATTGGTCCACCACGGACTGGTTTTGTGTGCGCGTTCTTGGACCGGCGATAGTTCGTCATGGTCAGGAAGTTGCCGAGCGTATTGCCGGTTGGCGTGAGGAAACTAATTTGTGGAATCGACGCGCGTCAATTGTACCTTTCAGGTCAGTTGTCCGTGATGAGGCATATCACCATCTAATCAAGTCAACGATCGCTGTGTTGGTCAAAGAGCGGGAAAGATTCATCCAGACAGGCATTGGCTGGGTTGTCAGTGATCTGTCGAAGGTCCATCCGCGCATAGCAGCCATGCTGGTTGAGCGTCACTTTGATGACTTGTCGGTCGAAGTCATAAGGAGACATACCAAGTACCTGCCCAATCACGACAGTTATAAGACAAGGAAGCGTAGTGCGAAATAAAGGACAATAACCAACAGGGAATCATTGCCCAGAGGTGATCTGTCCGCGATACCAAGGTTTCTGGTCAATTGCTCGATCCTGCAGGGGTTGGTGCGAAGAGGCGCGTTTTTAAGGTGAGCACTACGCATGATCGTGCATAGTATTCTTGGAACTGCTAACTTTAGGACAACTAATTTTTGTCAATCATGGTCAAGTATTCTGCATGTCTTTTTCTCCTGCTTGTTCCTGCATATTTTGCAGTTGGACAGGATGCCCCGCGCCCAACAGAAACAGTAAAACTTCTGGTTCCCCGACTGGAAGTAGCCCCCGAAATAGATGGCCAGCTGTCCGAGTGGAAGGACTTAGCGTTCACAGACGGTGTCTGGGATATTTATCGCCTCCGCCACACATTCTGGTACGATGATGGTCGGCGGAACCGCCTTACAGACCATGGCAATGAGCCACATCCTGAAGATGACTTGCAGGCACGTTATTATGTCGCCTGGGATTCGGAGTACCTGTACTTCGGAGCCGAAGTCAAAGATAATGTGAACGATGTGGATGCTCCAGGGCAAGAGCCGCACGCCTGGTATTTGCGGGACAGCATTTGCTTTTTTGTTGAAGCTCCCCGAGATGAGGCTCCAGAATATTTTGGGCATGGGGACAACGCATTTTGCTTTGTTGCAGATGCGACGCGGCCGGACTATACAGCTTGGTGGCGCCATGGAACAGCAACGGACCGGTACGTGGAAGAACCGATCCCTGCAGAGGCCGTGTCGTATGCCTTTGAGTTTAATCCCTGGGGGACGGGAGAGGCAGATTTTGTATTGGAGGCGCGGGTTGAGATGGCATCTACATTGGGGGTAAGTGACTCACGCTGGAGTCCCCCAAACGTTGGAGATATCTACGGGCTGGAAATCGTACACTGTGATCCAGACGGCGGACCATATGGGGGGCATTTTATGATTTATGGGACTGGAGATGATGATGCTACATGGGGGCGCATGATACTCACGGGTCCTCAAACCCCCATTGAGCGGCGAGTCGAATAACGGTATGCTTCATTCTCACTATATTCTATCCGCACTAACTCAGAGATACTCTTATGTCATCAAGATTCCTACTTGTAATATCCTTCGCTCTATTTACACTTTCAGCCAACGCACAGGACAATATTGCTTCCTTTGAGGGGCGTTGGACACTACATTTACCCGGGGGAGCGGGTTGGCTTGAGGTTACCCATGACCAGGGCAATGTAGATGCGTCGCTACTTTGGTATGGGGGCAGCGTTCTTCCAGTAGCCAGTGCAAACATTACCGGTGATCAATTGACTGTGACAAGGACACAAACAGTTAAGAGAGACATGGCGGATGGGAGCCAGCGAAATCTCATCTTTACAAACACGCTCACACTGCGGCCTGAGGGGGATCGTTTGGTGGGCAAGGCTAAATTCCCGAACCATTCTGGGATCGGCAGTCGAATCATCGAATTCGAGGCGGAGCGAATCCCGGAATTACCGCCCGCACCGGATCTATCACAAGCAACCTATGGCGATCCGATTAAGCTGTTCAACGGCACGGATCTCACTGGGTGGAGCCTGATCAATGATGAGCAGGTGAATGGTTTTAAGGCGGAGGATGGTATGCTAGTCAATGATCCGGTGCAGCCCGGAAACGGTGAGTATATCCGTTACGGAAATCTTCGCACGGATGCAACCTTTGAAGATTTTCGCCTCACACTGGAGGTAAACGTTCCCGAAGGCAGCAATAGCGGCGTCTATCTTCGGGGGATTTATGAAGTCCAAGTGGCAGACACCTATGGGATGGATGCAGACAGCCATCATATGGGTGCACTCTACAGTAGAATTCAGCCGGCGGCCACCGTGGAAAAGGCTGCGGGCGAATGGCAGTCTATGGATATTACGCTCTATCAGCGTCATCTTACGGTCATTTTAAATGGCACCACGATTATTGACAATCAGCCAGTTCTCGGGGTAACGGGCGGGGCGATGACCGCAGACGAAGCTGCACCGGGTCCCATTTATCTTCAAGGTGATCACGGCCGTGTCCTATACCGAAACCTTGTCTTAACTCCAATCTTGTAACCTTATCCCTTATCAACCATGGCTCAGCGTTTTTTAGTTTCCAGACGAGATTTTATGCGTTCCAGTGCAATTGGCACAGCCGGGCTCGCGATGGGAGCCCGACCATCTTTTGTTCCCCCAAGTGACCGAATTACCGTCGGTATGATTGGTGCGGGTGCCAGAGCGCATGGACTGGTTGAGTCTCTCAAAGCATTTCCTGAGGTTGAGATCGTAGCCGCTTGCGACGCCTACACCGGCCGCTTGGAGCGCATGAAGAGGCGCACGAATGGCACGGCCAAAACCATGGCCGATTACAGAGAGATCATCGCTCGGGATGACATTGATGCGGTTGTGATTTCCAGTCCTGATCACTGGCATTACCAGCATTCGGTTGACTCGTTGAACGCAGGCAAGCATGCATATATTGAGAAGCCTATGACCTACTCCATAGAAGAAGGGGCGGGCATTATTGAGGCTCAGAGGAGAAATAATCTTGCTGTACAGGTGGGTAGTCCCGGACCAAACGGTGTGCTTGTTCAAAAGGCACGTAAGATGATCAAGGAAGGTAAGCTAGGACAGGTCACGATGATCCGTGCAAGCACCAATCGCAATACTGCTTCCGGTGCATGGATTTACCCAATTCCCCCGGATGCTTCCCCTGAGACGGTAGACTGGGACTTATTCCTCGGCTCTGCTCCCAAGCGGCCGTATAGTCCTGAACGATTCTTTCGGTGGCGATGCTACAAAGATTATTCGGGTGGTTTGTCTACTGATCTGTACGTTCATACGTGTACTACCATCAACTATGTGATGGATGCCAAAATTCCGGAAAGCGTGATGGCCATGGGGGATTTGTACCGGTGGATCCACTCCCGGGACGTGCCGGATACGATCAATGCATCACTGAAGTATCCTGATGGCTTTATGGTGAATCTCAGTGGGACGTTCAATAATCAGGGAGGCAATTCGGGTGGTATGCGGATTCTGGGAACTGAGGGGGCCCTGGTGTTTGGAGGTGGGCTACGCTTTATTCCCGAGCGGGTCAATGAGAGCAATGGCTGGATCACCGAAAGTTGGCCGAAGGCCTTGGCAGATGCGTACATTGCAGACCCTGCAACTCGCCATGAAGAAATGCCTTCGAGTCGCCCCCAAGCGACACTTGCTGGCGAGGAAGTCTATTATCCAGAGGGCGAATCTTCCATGCATGTACATATTCGAGAATGGCTTGACGCGATTCGCAATGGTAGTGCAACGAAGGAAGATGCAGAGGTAGGGCATCACGCCGCTGCATGTGCACATATGATCAATGCTTCGATTGAAAAAGAGAAGATGGTCAGGTGGGATGGGAAAAAACTGAAAACAAACTAGCTCGGCCTCGGCAGGAAAACCGCGGGTACGTATTCTGTGGGGTAAAAGAGTAGGGCTTGGGTCCGTCTGGAATGGTTGCAACCGTCGGGCCACATGCGCAGTTGCGCAACGTGCCAGGTTACTCTTCACCGGGTGGGATGAATTTATACCGAAGAATCAACGGGTTGCCGTAGTTCCCGTCGGAAAGCATTTCGTTTTCACCAACTGCATAGAAGTATCCATTCCCAGCTCCTTGCGGATAAACAGAAGTGATCGTGCTGCGTGCCGGAAAGTGTCCCGAATTGCTGGAGATGCTTAGACCGAGTTGTCGATCCGCATTAATATCGCCGGAGTGCCACTGACTTTCCAAGTCTGAATAGGATACCATTCGGGTTGATCCATCCAGTGCAAAGACCGCAATGGTAGATGGATATTCTTTCTGCCGCCTTCGCATGTTAATGTCATGTGGGGGAGCATCGGGCAGATCCTCGGGCCTCCACTGGAAAAAATCAGGTCTGTATTGGATTCCAGACGAACTGGATCGGACAGGTATCGCGTCCATACTTTCGGCATAAACATAGTATGGCCCATCGTCAAAGCAATCAATAGTTCTTCCCCGCTGCCCTGCATAGTTCATATTCAGAGAAATCAGGCGTGGTGGCTCAATGAGGATTTCTTCAATTTTCTCAAGCATTGGCGAATACACGTTGGCCTTGGCTTGCTCCTCAATCCAGACCTGTTGTGCAAATATGGAGTCTTCCTGTATACAAATTGCCTTTGCGTAGGGCATCAACATTTTAGTGTTGGCATAACAACTCCCGTCCATTTTAAAGATAACGGCTGGCCCTGCGAATTGCATGGCTACTACGTGTTCATTGCCGAGGAATCTGGTGCTCCATGGGTAAAAGAACACGTCGTCAGACAGACACGCAAACGCGGAATAAGATCGTAGATGGTCACCTGACGAAGAGAATAGATAGGTTATATCAGCCTGATGGTCCGTAACTAGAATCTCGCCACTTGGGTTGACATCAATAAATGCTATCTGTCCAATTAGGATAGCTGAGTCCAGCTGCACTGTATCCTCTAGCACGAATAATTCGTCGAAGGGCACGGTTGGTGAGCGGACTGTGTGTACTGCTGACTCTTGCGAACGGCAACCCGCCAACAAAAAGACCACTAAGTAGACCAATAGTGGAGTCGGAGTACTATTTCGCATGGATAATTGCCAGCCTGGATCCACATGGAGCAGCTTTAGAGGATAACGTTAAATTCGGTGGTGGAGTCTGGAAGTATCTCTACAGACAACTCAAGCCTATAACCCGGTGCTGTGACAACCAATCTGTGCGAACCCGGCGGAATTCGATGCAATACGTAAGATCCATCTAATGCTGTTGCCGCTCCCGAATTTGATCCGTCAATTTGTAGAGTAGCTTGACCAATGGGATTGCCGTCAACGTCCCGAATGAAACCCTCAATGCTCCCAGTTGACTCTTCCATCTGTGAACGTTTCAACGAAGTGGGGTCCTGAGACATTGAGCCTGACATGCTATTTGAACCCAACGTATGTTCAGAGGCACTATTATCCTGAATTACAGTTTCCTCGGGGTTTTGACAACTGACCTGAAGAACGAGAAAGATGGTCAAAATGTGAACCAAGTAGTATCTGGTCATGATGATTGATGTATCAGGGATTACTTTACCGAATGGTGCTGCCAAAATACTTCAAGATCGCGACCAGAACAACTTATTGGACTACTCTGTGTCAAACACAAATATGGCATCTATTCCCTCTCTCCTGCGGCTGGTATTGGCCACGCGGAATACTCACAAAGCAGCCGAACTGAAACTACTTCTAGGCTCTGCATCCGTTGAGACTCTTGATTTATCCGCTTTTCTAGGTGCTCCTCCAGTACCTGAGACCGCTTCGACCCTCAAAGGAAATGCAACACTGAAAGCCTTGAGTGCTCAAAGGCATACCGGACTTTGGGCACTCGGGGACGATACCGGTCTTTATATTGATGCGCTGGACGGGCGACCCGGTGTACACTCTGCCCGGTTTGCGGGTGAACAGGCGGATGCGGAGGCGAATCGCACTCTGGTGCTTGAGCTACTCGCCGATAAGTCAGATCGTACGGCCCGGTTTAGCACTGTATTAGCTTTGGCACATCCTGAAGGCGTTCATTACTTTGAAGGACATCTTAATGGATGTATTGCACGGTCTGCCCTGTCTACCCGAGGCTTTGGCTATGAGTCAATCTTTATTCCAGAGGGGTTCAACGTCAGTCTGGCACAACTTTCCAGAGTAGAGAAAAACAGGATCAGCCACCGGGCGCAGAGTGCGATAAGGCTGGCGAACTTCATCAATAAACTGCAGGCTGGATGATTGCTCTTGTACAACGTGTCCGAAAAGCTTCAGTTATCGTAGATGATGTCACAGTTGGCAGCATTGGCCGAGGCCTGCTCATCTTCCTGGGAATTCATTCACAGGATCGTCAAGCGGAAGCAGATTGGCTGGCACGCAAGTGTACAAGCCTCCGCATATTCCCCGATGATGCCGGACAAATGAATCTGTCCGTTCGAGATGTTGATGCGGATATACTTCTTGTATCTCAATTCACACTCTATGGAAATGCCACGAAAGGACACAGGCCTTCGTTCATAGAAGCTGCTCGACCTGAGGTTGCTGAGCCCCTGTATGAGTATGTTAAGCGCAAACTATCAAGCGAGCTGGGACGTCCCATTGCCTGCGGCAGCTTCGGTGCGTCCATGCAGGTTTCTTTGGTGAACGATGGACCGGTAACGATCTGGATTGAACGTGCTCCCGAAGAGACTCGAGATTCCTGAGTCTCCAAACCTTCCCGGTCGTCAATCCATCAGTTAAACGCTCTTGAGCGCGGGCTTCTATCAGAGTCCGCTACTCCATTTCAGCTGCGAGCGTTTCGTGCACAGCTTCCAGTGCGGCCTTTACTTCCAGGATTCCCTCGATTTCACGATCCTCGGGGCCATGCTCAATTCCACAGTACCCGTTGTAGCCAGCCGCCAGAACGATCCGCATCATGCGCTCATAGTCCAGAGGGCTGGAATTGCCATCATCATCGTACACATTGGGTTTCACACTCACTCCGGTTGCATAGGGCATGAGCTCTTCTACCCCGCGGTACGAATCATAAGTTGTCTCCCTGTCAACCCGGAAATTCCCAAAATCGGGGAGTGTACCGGCACGGGGGTGGTCTGCCATTTCAATTGTGCCGGCAAGCCATTTTCCATTACTCGAGTAGCCGCCGTGGTTCTCGATGATTACATGCAAGCCGTGCTCATCCCCAAACTCACAAAGCTGATGTAGACCATCTGCAACCAGTTTCATTTGCTCGTCGTAGCTCCCCTCGCTGTAACCATTGACCCGAATAGAGTGGCATCCCAAATGTTTGGCCGCGGTCACCCACTTAAAGTGTCGTTCTACGGACTCGCGTCGCAGCTTGGCATCAGGGTCCCCTAAATTTCCTTCACGATCACACATGATAAGAATACTCGTTGCTCCCACATCCTCGGCACGTTTTTTCATCTCATTCAGATAGTCGGTGTCCTCCGCCTTCTCCATAAAAAATTGATTCACATATTCCAGTCCCAATATCCCATTCTCCGCCGCAATTGAGGCAAAATCCAGGTTGTCAATTTTCCCAGCGAAAATGGAACGGTAGAGTGACCACTGAGCAAGTGAAATCTTAAACAGCTCCTTCCGAGGTGAACCCCAGACTCGGGTGGACAGGGGAAGGGCGGCAGCGGCTAAAGCGCTTGTCTTTAAAAAACTCCGGCGAGATGTGCGCATCGTATTGTACTGAATTTGTTGTGATTACTGTGCAAGACCAGGACCATTGAACCGAATCCAGTCAAGTTCCATGACCGGGTCCTCTTCTACAGACTCAAAGGTAAGGATTAGTGTGATAGTATTTTCACTGGGGACAATCGGGAGTGTGACCTCACGCCAGTTGTCATAGGCTCCTTTGGGCAGTGATGACATCCCCGGAAAGTCAGGGGATACACCAGCAACATACTCTGCTTGGTGCGGTGTGATGGGCTCGCCAGTGTCCGGTGAGATCTCAATTTCTGCCAAAACAGTTTCAAGAGTGTCGGCAGAGAATCGGAGTGTACCCGTGCCGGTTGTGCGAAAACGCAAGGTAAGACCGTCCATACCGTGAAGATTCAGCGGAGCATACGTAAGCCGTGATCCATTCTCAAGAGGCATCGCGCTAAGTACCGTTCCCCTCCAATCCCTACTAGCAGGGTGTGTAGCATAGGTTTCCCGGGCTGATTTTTCCGAACTGGTAACATGCTCGGCCTCTTTCAAACGGGGATGCAATTTTATATTTCGGCAGGAAGTCTCCAGACACGCCTTGATGAGTGCGAAACGATCTACATAGTGTATTGGAGGAGTATGCGTATAGGCCCGAGTGATTGAAAACTCTCCCTCCGGTCCAGAATGGTCAGATAATGGAATTGGAGAGGTGTCAAACCCGCTGAACACATGGACGGCTACTTCGTCTTCGATTGCCTGATCGTGCACGGTAACACGATAGGTGTAGGTTGAGTCAAAATCAAATATGCTGCCGTCCGGTGGCCAGTCCAGACTCAACGGCAGTGCCGAAGGGGATTCAGGGACGGCTGGATCTGGTTGATCCGAGGTACCATAGTAGTCCAATCGAACCAACTGCGCGTTCGCATTGCTTCCCCAGAACTGATCTCCCCATTCAATGACATAGAGTCGGCCGCGTGGCCCCACTTCAATATCCATCGGTCTGATATAGTCATTTCCTAGCAGGAATGGGTCAATCTCCAGGACATCTCCATCTTCATCAATGGAGACGATCTTCACCCAGTTACGCATCCACTCGTAAATCATGACCTTCCCGTTGTAGTATGGGGGAAGAGCGGTGTCCAATGCGTTCGCCTGATCAAAGTGAAAAGTTGGGCCGGCCATCGGATTTAGGCCTCCGGCACCTAGCTCAGGGTATTCCTCACTGGGGCCATAGTAATAACGAATCCATGCGGGGAGTGCCGTTGGGAGTTCGCGTGCGCCGGTGTTATACTCAGATTCATTGACCGGGCGGCTGGTATCCGGCTGGACATATTCCTGTTCTGCCAAGTGGTAGTGCGTATACGGGTCATTGTAGCCCGTAAAGAGTGGCCAGCCATAGAAACCGGGTTCCTTTGCCTGGTTGAATTCATCCCAGCCACCCACGAGACCAGGTCCCACGTCTCCCCAGTATACCCACCCCGTTGAATCGTCAATTGAGATTCTGAAGGGATTTCGGTGCCCCATTGAGTATATCTCTCCGCGGTGCAGAGAGTCCGCCTGGAATAAATTGCCTTCAGGAATCGTGTAGGTACCGTCTAGCTCGGGCTTGATTCGGAGAATCTTGCCGCGCAGATCATTCGTGTTGGCAGAAGAGCGTCCCTGATCCGACATTCGTCTCAGGTCTGGATCGGGGTCATTCCGATCACCCCCAGAGTTGTCCCCGGTCGACAAATACAGTAATCCGTCTTTATCAAACTGGATGGAACCGCCGGAATGACAGCACTTAACGCGCTGGACCGGGACCTCCAGCATTGGGATTTCGCTGTCCATGTCCAACATGCGACCGTCGTAGACGAACCTCGAGAGGCGGTTTACTTTAGGCCCATCGGAAATCACAGAATAGTAGATGTAGACCCACTGATTCTCATCAAAGTCGGGATCTAGTGCCAGTCCCAAGAGCCCATCCTCAATCTTTTTATCCACTGGTAGCCACCCGATTACACGCATTTTTCCAGTTCCGGGCTCCCAAATTTTGACGGTCCCAGCCCACTCAATGATGAAGACACGCCCGTCGGAGGTAATGTCAATCTCCATAGGGTCAGTAAGCTCAGTAGTGAGAACCACTTCGTCATAAGCGGATGCAAGGGTCGCCGTCACATCGGCCTCTATGTTTCCCGCCGCCCACTGGATTCCTCCGAGTAGATGAGAGCGCACGTGTGGGTCATCGTAGCTTTCCACCGTATGTCCGAGTCCGGTGTACCATGCACGCCCCCCATCGTAATGGTGCGCCCAGGCAATCGGATGGTCGTCTCCCATTGCTCCCCCTTCATAAGAAGATTCTTTAACCACCGCCAGTACATGGACGTTGGCTCTTGGGTTCAGTCGATAGTTGTACCACTCATCGGTGTGATTCCAAAGTGGGGGTAGCCCTTTGGTCGAAGGATGGAATCGGTCAGTTACAACGATGTCTGCTGGCTGGACATCCGGGTGGTCTGAAAAATACGCGCCAACAAGGCCACCATACCATTCCCAGTCATATTCGGTCGTTGCAGCACCATGAATGCCGACCCATCCTCCTCCTGACTGGAGATAGGTCATCAGTCCTTCCTCCTGATCAGCATCAAAGACATCCCCCGAGGTATTCAGGAAAACCACGGCGCGAAAACGTTGCAAGGAGTCTGCACGAAAATAGTCTGCATCCTCGGTTGCAACCACCCCAAAATCATGTTCGGCTCCGAGAGTTTTGATCGCCTCCACACCGGCTTCAATAGAGTTGTGCCGAAACCCCTCGGTCTTGGAAAATACCAGCACGTCATAGCCGTGCTGTCCCACCGCATCTGTAACATCAACGCCGATAATCGCGGCCGCGATCAATCCGACCAGGCCTGCTTTTATCACGTTTTGCATGTCAGTCGAGTCGTTTTACCCGGATATTGCGGTACCATACTGGTTGCCCATGGTCCTGAAGGCCGATGTGTCCTTCGCGTGCAAATGCCGTTCCCGCCGTGGGGAACTTGTTCCATGACCCATCCGGGTTTGCATGCGGCGTCCGCCACCTTGCAATATCCATATCTATGACATGCTCTCCGTTCAGTCTCACCTGAATCCGGCTGCCCCGGCAGGTCAATTGGTAGGTATTCCACTCTCCGGGGGGATTGATGGCATTCTTGGCCGGTGCCTGCAAATCATAAATCGCTCCTGCGGTTCCGGTACGGCTCAGGTCTGGTCGGCCATAGGAGTTGGCCACCTGTACCTCTAAGCCGGTATAGACTGGATCCATGATGTCGCTGGTTCGGAAGAAAATGCCGCTATTGGTCCCTTCGATTACCTTGAAATCCAGCTCCAGTATAAAATCCCCATACTGCTCGGTTGTCCACAGGTAATCCAGATTGTGTTCCTGCCCATCCGGGTTTTCCCGCCGCACAGTAAGCTCCCCGTTTTCAACGACAAACTTGTTGTTCTCTCCGGTTAGCCAGCCGCTCAAGTCCTCCCCATTGAAGAGGGTTTCCCATCCCTCAGGATCTTTTGCTGGATCTTCGATAGCCATTGGCTGCTCCAGTTCCCGAATCCAGATATTCCGAAATTGAATATTGGAACTGGTCGGATTCAGTGCATTCAGCGTTTCATCCCATCCTCCGTGATGCTGCAGAGCGATCGGGCCGCGCTCAGGGAGATCCGGGATTTCGGCGTTCTTAATCACCTGCTTCCCGTTCAGCATGACCCAGATTCGATTACCGATGAGGGTAATGTCCATGGAATTCCATTCTCCCATCGCATGATCTGCACGCATGCGGGGGACGGCTGCCGCACGTTGCTCAGGTGTTGCATCAGGGTTTGTACGTACCCCCCAGAGCTCACCGGAGCCAACCCCCCAGTTCCAGAGATTTACCTGTTGTGTGGTGCCGCGCAAAAATATACCGGAGTCTGAGTTAGGAGTAGGAGTGGTCATGATGGTGCCATCCTCGTCCATCTGGTAGGACCCATCCGGAAGGATTGTCGGCATGTCAAAGATTCCACTGGCACCTTTGAATCTCCAATCCACATGCAACTGTAAATCACCGAATTTTTCGGTCGTCCAGAGGTGCTTGTCCTCTGCTTCGGAGAGGGCATCGTAGTCAATCATGTACTCTTTGACGGTCCAGTGCCCCCCGTCTCCTTCCGGTACGTTCCAACCCGAGAAATCCTTCCCATTGAAAAGCGCGCGATATGCTGGCCATTCACGCCACGTTGGGTAGGTATAACGAGGGGGAAGTTCATTCGCGTAGCGGGGCTTCGGCGGTGTTCCTTGGTTGTAGAACACATAAAGCCCGGTCTTCCCTGCAAGGACCACGTCCTGATCGCCATCTTTGTCCATGTCCTTCACATTGATCTTCATTCCGACGCCAACGACATTATTGGGTGGTGGGCTGATCCCTCCCTCATCCGGGTAATACGGGACATGATTGTATGAGAGAATATGCCGCTGAAATTCGCCACCTTTGATATCGTACCAGAACACAAAAGATGGATCTCCGACACCGACATCTCCTCCGTAGTGTGCAAATAGGCGCTTACCCGCAATCAGATCATCTTTTCCATCCCCATTGAGGTCTCCCATCGCCAGTGAGTGGAAAACACTGAAATCGGTTTCAATCCAGTGCCTTGTAAATGATCGTGTGCCAGAGGCGTCTACGGACTGTTCGTACCAGGCGAGCCCATATGCATGCGCACTGCCAAGGATGACATCATTCAGGCCGTCCTCATTGACATCATGTACGATATTCGGATGTGCGGTTGCTCCTGCTTTTTCGGAGAGGGCACTTTCAAAATTCCAGTCGGCGTGGAAGGGCCAAGGTCCGCGCGGATCGTCCGGCTGCTCGTACCAGCCCAGGCCCGTGACAATATCGAGGCGGCCGTCCATATTCAGATCCCCAAGTGCGTTGCCATGGGTATCTCCATCGGTTCCAACAATGTACTCAATCCAGTACGGGGGTTCGTCAATATGCTCGAGCCATGTCATCCCCTGTCCTTCAACTAGGCTCCAGTGGTTGACCAGAATATCTTCGTCTCCATCCCCATCAATATCTCCATGCACGACTCCTTCCATATTAAAGGCCTGATGGATCTTGTGTGATTCCCATTGCTCACCTGGATTAAGTGGCCTTCCAGGGTTACGATACCAGTAGGCTCCTTTCATGAACATCCATCCGCTGCTCACGATATCTTCCCATCCATCAAAGTCAACATCGAGCGCAAATTCGCTGTTGCTTTCCGTTTCCGGGCCATTGGTTTCAGCTCCTGGGCGATAGTTCAGGTGCTTAATCCACAGAGGGGCCTCGTACCAGTTTCGCCCTGCTGCGATATCGTAGTCTCCATCGTTGTCAAGATCAGCAACAGATGCGGTTTCTGAAAAGGGTCCGAACCAGTAACTGTTCTGGAGAGGATCATGTACGGGGCCATCAATCTTTACGGGTGTAAATATGATTTCCTGTGCATGGGCAGATACAGTCAGATTCAGAAGAACAAGCAGTGTCAGGGTGGAGCGGAGGAAGTAGGTCATGGTTCAATCGGTATAACGGTCTATTCGGATTACTGCGTAGCGAGCCGGGGCAAAGAATCCCTACGCCTTGGCTGGCCTCGACTCATGATCTTCTCGAAGCCTTATGGGGGCAAGCACGTAAGGTTTGACATTGTCCTTTATCTCAGCCACGCTTTCTTTACATCGGGGTTTCCTGCGTCTGTAAGGTGCTCCATCTGGGCTTCAGATAGCTTCAAGTCCAAAGCGGCCAGGTTCTCCAAAACCTGCTCTTCCTTGCTTCCTCCAATGATCGGGAGCACCGGTGGATCACTCTGTCGCATCCAGGCGATGATGACCTGATTCACGGTTGAGCCGGTCTCCGAAGCTACAGACTGTAGCGCCGCTAGGCGTTCGTCGGCTTCCGGGCCTGCAAATTGTGCAGGCACAGGGCGGTCATCACGGGAGTAGGCGCCCTGCAAAAGAATTGAGTATGCAATCAGCGATATATTGTGATGAGTACAGAACCGCTTCATGTCGTCAGTGATACATATTTGCGGTCCAAAATCTGCGCCATGCCGCGGCCGCAGATAGGTATACCGCTGCTCAACCACGCTGTATTGCGTAAATCCCTGTAGGGCGGCCAGCATATTTGCCTCTGCCACTCGCCAAAGCCACAGATTACTCGCTCCCAGGATGCGCACTTTTCCGGCAGTCACCAGGCGATGGAATGCCTCCATGGTCTCTTCGACCGGGGTCTCGAAGTCATCTCTGTGTGCATAGTAGACGTCAATACAGTCTGTCTGGAGGCGTTGAAGGCTCTTGTTGCACTCTGATTCAATCTCCGAGGCACTCAAGCCACCTTCACATCCAGGGTAATCGAATCCGAGTTTGGTACTGAGCACCATCCTGGCGCGATTGCCTCGCGCCGCCATCCAGCGTCCAATCGTGCTCTCACTCTCCCCTCCCACGCATCCCGGGTACCAACTTGCGTAGAAGTTACCAGTGTCGATAAACGTGCCTCCGTGGTCCGCAAATAGATCCAGCAGTGTGTGGGATTGGGTTTCGTCTACGCGGCTGCCAATCAGGTCTGTTCCATAGCAGAGTGCACTGACCTGTACGTCAGTATTTCCAAGTCTTTGCTGATCCATCTCCATCAGTCAACAAAGGTCACAATCGCAGCACCACCGAGCAAGAGCACTACGCCAAGGCTTTTGATTAAGGTAATCGGTTGTTCGGGTGAACCCAGCCAGCCATAATGGGATAGCACCATTGCAGTAACCACCTGTCCAGCAAGGAGTGACATGAATAACGCACCTGCACCGACCTTTGGAATGATGGCGGCAATCGCAAAGACAAGGAGTGCGCCCATGATCCCTGCAGTGAGCAGTACCGGGTTCACATCCTGCAGGCGACCAAAAAATTCTGAATCCCAAGCGGTCAAGCCCACAACAATGGCGGTGACCGCGCCGATGCACCAGAAGAGGGCGTTGGCCATTTGTGGATTCTGAACGGCTGCGCCAACGCGTCCGTTCATGGCTAGGTGGACTGCCAGCACAACGCCGAGTCCGAGTGTGAGCAAGAAGAATGCCGCTTTCATTTATCTAGGGATTTTGTGTATGTGTGTTGCAAAAAGATCGAACTCAGAGGTGAACCCACCTCTGCTTAGTATGGCTCTCCAAAACTGCATCACAGAGAACCATCGTATGGAGACCATCTGCGAAGGTTGGGTAGCGTGCCGACTGAGGGTCTGCACCCGATGTAATATCCTCATAAAAGGCGCGAAAACACTGTTTGAATGCATCGGGGAAGCCTTCATTGTGGCCACCGGGGTAGTTGCTGAATCCGCGGACCGTAGCATCCATCAGGGCGGGGTCACGTGCCAGCAACTCATTAGATTTGGACCTGTGGCCCATGAATAATTCGTTCGGACGCTCACTGCACCATGAGAGGGACCCTGTTTCGGTTGAAATCTCGTAGGTGCAGTAATTCTTGCGTCCAGCGGTCACTTGCGATACCCAAAGTACTGCCTGTGCGCCGCCTTCCATGCGTAGGATCACACATCCACAGTCCTCTGTATCGATGGGAATATCCTCCAGCTCTTGCCCTTCAGCACTAGTATATGTAGCGACTCCACCTTTCGGTTTCTTTCGGATGGGATGAATCGTGCTTAGATCTGCAAATACAGACTCAACTTCGAGACCAGTAATTGAGCAGATTAGATCCATCCAATGGGTGCCAATGTCTGAGACAGCACGCAGGGCACCTCCCTCAGAACTTAAAACGCGCCAGTTAAAGTCGGTATCGTAGAGTAGCCAGTCCTGAACGTAGCGCCCGACGATGCTGTATACTTTTCCCATGTTCTGGACGCGTGCACGTGCCTCAAGATTCAGCGGGTAGAAGCGGATATTGTAGCATACTCCGGCGTGCAGGTTTTTCTCTTTGGCCAAAGCAACCAGTTCCTTTCCCTCTTCCGCATTCATTGCCAGCGGTTTTTCACACATCACATGTTTGCCGGCAAGGAGCGCCCGACGCGAGAATTCGTAATGCATAACGTTGGGTACAGCCAGGTGAACAGCCCGGACGGTCGGATCGGAGAGGACCTCATCAAAACTGCCGTAGGCGTGAGGCAGGCCGAGGTTTGCCCTGGCAGCCTCCGACTCTTCAAGATCTATACCTAAAATGCCTCGTATTGGCATACCGAGACGACGCAGGGCTTCTACATGAACCGGACCGATAAAGCCTGCTCCCGCAACAACAACACCGATGTCTTTCATCTTTGACAGCTGTTTGAGTGAGTGAATGTCAGGGTCGTCCCCGCCATCGGGGAGGGGAGGTCGCGACGGGTATAATCACAGTGTTTAGATTGCTTCATAGCGAAAGGTTGATTGCGTAAGTGAAAGTACAAAATAGGACACAAATAGATCATCCCATACACCTTTGTCATTGAATGATTTTGACACAGGCAGGGCTGGGTACATGTACAATTTGACTGGGTCCAGCAAGATGCCCGGTTTCTTGATCAATACGAAAAGCGACTAGCGTATCCGAATCCTGATTCGCAGCGATCAAATGCTCTCCAGAGGGATCCAGAGCAAAATTGCGGGGAGTTGTTCCGTGAGTCGAAAACCACGCGGGGCTTGATAACCCCCCATCACCTGAGATCTGGAAGCAGACAATACTGGACGGGCCGCGTAGTGACGCGTACAGAAATCGTCCAGTTGGATGGACATGGATATCTGCGCCGGACCGCTCCCCGGTGTACTCCCGGGGTAGGGCGTCCACGGTATTCAGTACGTCCAAATGGCCATCTTTCCAGGAAAGAATTGAAATAGAGGAATCCAGTTCGTTGAGCAGGTATACAGTCGTTCCAGAGGGATGGAAGACCAAATGTCTTGGACCTGCTCCCGGATGAATTGTTAAGGGATCACCAGAAACTCTCAGGCTCCCATTATCTGTATGGTACACGCATACCTGATCTGTGCCCAGATCTGGAACGAGGCAGTATTTACCCGTTGGATCAGGAACAATTGCATGTGGATGGGGGGCTTCCTGTCGTGCTTGATTTGGCCCGGATCCCGTGTGTTGTACGTGCCTTGCAATCTGCTCAAGCCCACCGTGATCGGACAATTTTACGGCGGTGACAGACCCGCCCACATAGTTGGCAGCCAAGAGGTGGTTTTCGTTGATGCTGACATAGCATGGAGCACCTCCTTGCGTACCGATATGGCCGAGCGGCTCAATAATTGCCGGGTTGGCATCCCACCCCCACGCCTGCAGGGCGCCCTGAGTCGAACCGTCAAACTCCAGTGTTTCACTTGTCGCGTAAAGTCGCTGACGGGCGGCGTCTACAGCTAGGTACGAGGGACTCGGAAGCCCACGAAACGCATTCTCTGGCCGAAGCCCACCTTCGCGGAAGGAATAGGTGTAAATGCCTGTTCCACGCCCATTGACATGGTCAAGTCGCTGAGTATAGGTACCAACAAATACGGTTGCCATTAGTCCGGTGTACCAATTTGCACGCCAGCTAGGTTCTCAAGTGCCATGATGAGTGCATGATTTCCTTCACCTCCGAGTCCTCGCTCCTGTAGGCTGCGATAGAGTTGAAAAATTTGGCCGGTCATTGGCAGGGGAATGCCCAATGCATCGGCTGCCTCCAGAACCAGTCGCAAATCCTTTTGCTGGAGGTCAATTGTGAATCCGGGTTCAAAATCTCGCACGATCGCTTGGGTCCCACGGTTACTGAGCATCCAGCTGCCCGCTGCTCCATGTTCGACAGCCTCCAGCGTTTTTGCCAGATCCAGCCCTCCTTTCTGTGCAAAGAGGAGAGCTTCGCTTATAGCCATCATGGTGCCCACCACTAGGATCTGATTTACGAGCTTCACCATCTGGCCCGCTCCTGTGCCTCCCACATGCGTAATCCGGCTGGCCATTGCCTCCAACGCACCCATCGCACGCTTCACGTCAGATTTGTCCCCACCGACCATGATACTCAGGGTTCCATTGGCCGCGCCTTCGCTGCCGCCGCTGATGGGTGCATCCAACATTCGCAATCCCGCTGTATGAAGCCGGGCTTCCATGCTGACGGTCGCCTGAGGACTGATTGTACTGGTATCAATGATCAGTGAACCGGCGTTAGCACCATGTACAACTCCATTTTCTCCGAACAGTACCTCTTCAACATCGCGGGTTTCGCTCACACAGAGGATGATGATATCAGACCGTGCTGCCACGGTTGCAGCATCGGGTGCTCCATTCGCTCCAGCGGCCTCAATGGGTGCCATGCGAGAGGAGGTCCGATTCCAGACATGCACTTCAAAACCGGCTTTCAGGAGGTTGCGCACCATACCCCCGCCCATAATGCCGAGACCAATAAATCCAATGATTTCTTTCATCGTCAGCAAGGAATATAACACAGGCTCTTTTATTTGGGCGATTGCTGAACGGATCTGCAGGTTTATTCCTGAACTGGCCGTAATGGCATTCTGCTCAAGACCTCGGAACTAAAATAATTTTCTGGACCACTGCGGAGATGTCGCAAATTCAGGGGTCAGCCGGGATGGCGAGGTAGGAAAATGTCTAGGTCTTCGCAGAATCAAGCTTATACAGATGCTCTCCGGCTCTGGGTACGTACAGATAATCTGGATCCTTTCGGTTTCTCCACCAGCGAAGGTCAATGGAGTCTAGGTCATGGTATCCAAGTCCAACTTTTTCGCATCGTTCTTTGGAAATCTGGCTGGCGAGTGTAAGACGGATGCGAGGGGTTTCCACACCATCCTTATAGGTGGTTTGCCCACGAACATGTGCCGCATGTGCAAGAACAGTCCACGGAAAATGACGATACTGATTCCAGTTTGCTTTGAAGTAGTCCGTGCCGTGAAAGCCGATGGTATCCAGGAGTGTGCCGTGGGTATACGAGAGCTCTGAAATATGCGGGGCATAGAGGAGGATTTCGCCACCATCGGCAATAACCGGTTCCAGTTTATACATCCCTTTTGCTCCTGTCCATAGATCATCATACATGGACGGGATGATTGCGAATGCCTGAGAAACTGGCTTTTTCATCCACGTGATATGTAGTTGAGCAGAATGCCGGGCTGCTCTCAACCAGGATTCATCCTCATCGTCCCCGATGTACACTCCGGCCAAACCATCGTCCTGCACAACCAGATTCATGAAGACGCGATTGCAAGGAAGCTCATTGGCCGCACGGTTGATCAACCGGCGAATCGGCGTGTCATACGTGCCGATAATCGCACGGCTGGACATGAGGGCACCGACCCAGTGCGTAAAGTCAATCACTTCCGGTCCACTGATTCCAGGAAAAAAGTATTTGTTTCCCCCTGAAAACCCCGCCACCTCATGTGGAAAAACCGGCCCGCACACCAGGGCCACGTCATAGTCAAGCACTTTTCTGTTGATTGTTACAGGAAGTGGGCGTTTGATCAGTCCTCTGGTGATTGAAAAAACCTCTTCATCCGGGATGGTTGTCAGGGTGATCAGTTCTGACGGGTCAGCCCATGCATGATTAAAAATATTGACGCTCGAGTAACGGCCGCATTTTTCAGCATGTGAGATTCCCACAAGTGCTAGCCGAGCCTGCTCACTCATCGGCGGATGGGTTCCAAGTGCAATCAGGAAATCCAGAGCCGCGACCCGTTCCAGTAGAAGATCACAGACCAAGGGGAAGATTGTAGGCAGTGGTGCCGTACGCGTTGCATCCGGGATGATCACTAGGATTCGATCATCGCGTGCAAACCGGTCCCCTAACTCTTTTTCAAGAATCCGGGCGATATCTGTTTGAGTCAGCAGCGCTATTGGTGATTTAGATCCCATCAAGGTTTGTATTAATCCTCGAAGTATTAGATTCCTTCTGATAGCAGGATTCAATAGAACATGATACTCAAAAAATTCTGGGGAATTGGTTTCTTTCTTGTGGTAGCTGGGGTTTTAGGCTGCCAAACATCGCCAGAGCGTCCGAATATTCTGATCATTCTGGCGGACGATCTGGGATATTCGGATATCGGAGCGTACGGAGGCGAAATCCATACGCCAACTCTTGACACGTTGGCGGAAAATGGAGTCCGTTTCCGCCAGTTCTATAATGCGGGACGCTGCTGCCCGACAAGAGCTTCCCTGTTGACCGGCCGCTATCCGCACGGTGTCGGGATGGGGGCAATGGTGTCTTCCGTTGACAGCGAGCTGACGACGGGACCCTATCAGGGCTATCTTAGCGAATCGGCATTGACCCTTGCGGAGATGCTTCAGGACTCTGGTTACCGCACCTATATGTCCGGGAAATGGCATGTCGGAGAGCGCCCTCAGCACTGGCCCCGCACGCGCGGGTTCGAACGTTATTTCGGTTTAATCAGCGGTGCGAGCAGTTACTACGAGATCATCGAAAACCAGCCTCGCAAACGGCAAATGGTATTGGATGATGATCCTTGGAGCCCACCAGACTCGGGGTTCTATATGACGGATGCATTCACGGACCGAGCGATTGAATTTCTTCAGTCGCACCCATCTGAGAAGCCGTTCCTGCTCTATTTGGCTTACACTGCTCCACATTGGCCTTTACATGCACTCCCCGAAGATATTGCCAGATATGCACATGAGTACGAAGAGGGATGGGACGTGCTGCGTCAGGATCGCTATGCACGAATGCAGGAATTGGGAGTGATCGATGAAACGTATGCTTTTTCTTCCAGGCCCCCAAGGCTGCCTGCCTGGCAGGATATGATCGACAGAAATGATTGGGCGCTACGCATGTCCGTATATGCCGCGATGGTGGATCGTATGGATCAGGGGATTGGGAGGGTGATCGATCAGTTGCGGTCTACGGATGCGTTGGACAACACATTGGTGATTTTTCTCTCAGATAACGGTGGATGTGCCGAGAGTGTGGATGGGCGCCGGTTGCATGACCCAAGTACACATGCAGGCGAGCGAGGATCATATCTGGCTTATGAGGAAGCATGGGCGAATGCCTCGAATACTCCCTTCAGGCTTTATAAGCAGTGGGTACACGAAGGTGGCATCGCGACTCCCCTGATCGCACACTGGCCTGCCCGCATCAGAGGGCCAGGCAGAATTATTGACGAGCCCGGCCATGTCATAGATCTAATGGCAACGGTTGCCGAGGTTGCTCGGGCCACCTTGCCTCATTCCGATGGAAAGAGCCTATTGCCACTGTTGGATACGCCCGAGTACAGTTGGCCGGATCGTACCCTGTACTGGGAGCACATTGGGAATCGTGCGATCCGTCAGGGGGACTGGAAACTGGTTTGGGACCGCGGACGCGCTGAGTGGGAGCTCTATAATCTTGCATTGGACGCAACGGAATTGTATGACCTTGCTGCGGAAGCTCCGGAGATTGCTTCTAGCTTGCAGCATCGTTGGGAGGTCTGGGCAGACTCCATCGGGGTTCAACTGCGTTGATAATTTCAGCCAACAGATGAGGTGAGGGTAAGAGGTTCAATAAGATTCCTTTCGGGTCAAGTGCGTGAACCACGAGTCCCTGTGTTTACCCACTCGGTGTTTTAGCATTCGTCCCCTTCTGTTCAGGTTCAACATTTTGGAAGGAAGCTAAAAGTCTAACCTCATTTTGTGCAATGGAGTCCAATATCCTTGCCTCGCTTTTTTCAATAGTGCGAGAAACCCGCCGGGTGATCAGTAAGATTATTCCGTACAGAACTCCAAAGATGGCAAGTAGAAGGACTGCAATGATGAGGAGGGTGATAATGATTTCAAAAGGACCTAGACTGAACATGATTTTGAGATTATTTTGTCTTACCAGTTCCGGATACACAATAATCGCCCACTCGGCGCCTAAACGTCCGTCACCTTCTGTTAATTTTCAGTGTTTTTGAAGGAAGCTGCAAGTCGGGTCTCGCGTTGTGCAATAGAGGTCATAATTCTGGCCTCACTTTGTTGTAGGGAGCGAGAAACCTTCCGGTTGATCAGTAAACTAATGCCGTACAGAATTCCAAAGTTGACAAGTAAAACGACTGCGATGATGGAGATCATGAGGGTTCCAAAAGGACCTAGGTCATAAATAATTTTGAGGTTGATCTACCGTGTCGGTTCCTGACACACAACACCTGCCCACATGGCACTTATGCATTCGTCCCCTTCTGCTCATTTTCAATGTTATTGAGGGAAGCTGCAAGTCTGGCATCACTTTGTGCAATAGAGGTCATAATTCTGGCCTCGCTTTGTTCTACGGAGCGAGAAACCCGCCGGGTGATTATTGAAATTCCACAGTATATAACTCCAATGAGGACAAATGAGTAGACTGCGAGGACAAGGGGTTCATATGGGAAAAATAGCATGTTATCGATCTGTTAAACCTGTTTTATTTTGTCGATTCCTCGTACACATCGCAATGGCTTACGACAGGTCGGTCAGAACCACGTTTAGAAACACCGATAGGATTCGAAACGTGATCAACTGCTTTGTACACATAAAGTAGCGTACGTACGCCGGTCTAATCCACGCTGGTCCCCAACGGGAGAATACCAATTCTCATGCAGCGTTTAGGTTCCAGTCTTTCCGAGAAACAGGGGTCACGCCGGGAGGCTTTTTCTGAGGATTCTTAATTTCGGCTTTGCTAATTTCGAAAACATCTAAAGCTTGCACATAGCAGTGAAATCCTTGGGAATACTATATGATCTTCAAAGGGTAGAGTCGAGTTAAAAGCGGCAGGGCTATTTTAAAGCGTCAGTGTTTTTCTGACGATTCCATTGCTCCCAGATCTAGGGTCTAGTTCATTCAATCATAACCATGCGACGCACAATTCTGATTACAGGTGCCAGTACAGGCATAGGTGCCGAAACGGCTCGGTGCCTAGCCAAGGGCAATACCTTAATTCTTCACCATAACCAATCCCCGATTGAACCCGTGGTGGAAGAGGTACAGGCTATGGGTGGCACTGCCTATACATCCCAAGCTGATCTCATGAGCGAAGCCGGGTGTTACTCCCTGATGCAGGAGGTGAACCGTGTTACAGAACACCTTGATGTATTAATCAATAACGCGGGAAGTCTGCTCCAGCGTCACCTGGTTGAAGAGGTGACATGGTCACTCATGGAGCGCATCTTTACACTGAATACCTATTCGGCGATGTTGCTTACAAAGCTGTGTGTTCCATTGTTACGGAAAGGAAATTCACCCAGCATCGTGAACATGACTTCCATTGCAATGCGGCATGGTGCGCCTACAGCAACGGTGTATGGGGCCGCAAAAGGAGCGATGGACTCGTTCACGCGTGGATCGGCACGTGAGCTTGCCCCGGACATTCGTGTCAATGCGGTTGCTCCTGGTGTGATTCTCACACCATTTCATGATCGCTATTCCACTGACGAAAAATTGGCTGCTATGGCCAACGATACACCTGTGGGCTTCAATGGCGAAAGTGATCATATCGCGCAGACGGTAAAACTTCTGATCGAAAACTCCTTCATCACCGGCGAGACCATAGATGTCAATGGTGGGTTGTTTATGCGCTAATTACCATTTTTCTTTGTGACCCGGAGCGCATCGTAAAAGCCGTCACGTACCGGTCTGTCTGAAAAAGCATATCAGGAATTATCTTCTGGGCGTGTGAACCTATGCTGTGTCAAATTGTCTTAGTTTCGTCACTAGCTACCTGCAGCAGTTTATTGCCACTCAGAAAAGTTGAGAACATTTTAGCAAGGCTCCCTAATAATTCGTAATGAAACACTTCCTGTTAATTTTTTCAAGTCTCCTTTTTGTGAGTGCCTCTCTGGCACAGTATAACATGACCGGGACCGTTGTCACGCTTGATGTCGGCGACTCATTACCTGGTGCTTCTGTAGTTCTGGAGGGCACTTCTCGTGGAACTACAACGGATACAGAAGGACGTTTTGAGCTCTCCGGCGTTTCGCCTGGTACCTACACGATTACCGTTTCCTTTGTGGGCTATGAAAATGCATCACAGGTGGTGACCGTACGGAGTGCTGATATCGTGCTGAATTTCGAACTTGAGTCTACCAGTGTGGCTTTGGAGGGCTTGGAAGTATTTTCTTCGAGAGCATTGGAGCAGCGGACTCCGGTTTCCTTCACGACCCTGGGGCGAGCAGAGTTGCGGCGTGATCTTGGTTCGCGTGATGTGCCACTGGTGCTCAATAGCGCACCGTCGGTCTACAGTACAGCGCAGGGAGGTGGTGCGGGTGACGCGCGTGTGAATGTACGGGGGTTCAATCAGCGCAATATTGCCATCATGGTCAACGGGATTCCAACCAATGACATGGAAAATGGCTGGCTTTACTGGTCAAACTGGGATGGTTTGGGGGAGGTGATAAACTCCATCCAGCTTCAACGTGGCCTGTCTGTTGTCACACTGGCGACGCCGTCCATCGGTGGTACAATGAATATCCTTACCGACCCGGCACGTAATACCCGACAAATACTCCTCAGACAGGAATTCGGGAACGATGGGCTTCGTAAGACCAACCTTGTACTGTCCTCCGGGCTGATTAATGGTAAGGTTGCCGTGACCGTATCCGGGGTTCGAAAGACGGGACGGGGGTATGTGGACGGAACGTGGACGGACATGTGGTCCTATTACGCTGCAGTCGGTTGGAATGCAAGCAGTAGGCATCGTATAGACTTTTTTGCAATCGGTACACCTCAGCGCCATGGGCAAAACCTGTTCCGGCAGAATATTGCTGCCTATGACCACGGCTTTGCAAGAAAAGTGTTTGAGCGGGATGGATTGGATGAAGAGACGATAGACGATATTCTGCGGCAATTCCCAGAAAGAGGGCGGCGCTGGAATCAAAACATCGGCGCCGTCTCAGAGAGCTATACACGAGATCAGCACAATGGCTTTGGGCCCGTTCGGCGCAAGAATGCCGAATATATTGATGAAATTGAGAATTTTTTTCACAAGCCCATTGTGAGTTTGATCCATTTTGGACAGCTGACAGACAAGTCCCTGCTTTCGACTACCCTGTATTATTCAGGAGGAAAAGGCGGTGGCTCTGGGCGCCATGGTGCATTTATCCAGAATTATGATGGCCCGTCCCCTGTCCCCGACTATGATGCGCAGATTCAGTGGAACAGAGAGAATGGGCAGTCTTTCGGTATAATCCGCAACCGCCATAATGTCCAGTGGACACTGGGAGCTATTTCCAAGTTGACTCACCAGGTGAGCAGCCGCTTCAAGTTGGAGGTAGGAATTGACTGGCGCACGGCGGAAATTCAGCATTTCAGTACGGTGAGGGATCTACTCGGAGGGAATGGGTATTTGCGAATTGGAGATAGTGACTTCTGGGATCCGGAAGAGCAGGTCCGGCAACTGGGTGAGCGCTTTGAGTACAATGATGAGGTGACGGTGGATTGGATCGGGGGATTTCTGCAGGGGCAGTATGATGCAGGTCCATGGAGCGGTTTTGCAGTTGCAGGTTATACCAGTGTGAAGTATTCGTTTGAAGATTTCTTCACCGATGACGGAAATGGGGAATTTTTCACGGCGTCGCCACCTTCCATTGGCGGTTATCAGGTCAAAGGTGGCGTAAGTTATAGCCTGAATGATGCGGTCTCCGTTTATGCAAATTCAGGCTATATCTCCAAAGTACCTGTTTTTGATGGTGTCATAGATGCCATCTCGGGCAGCATAAACCCAGACCCTCAGAACGAAACATTCGTCGGGATAGAAAGCGGTATGAGTTTCAGGTCTCTCAACAGAAAAATGACGGCGAAGCTCAATTTCTATCACACTACATGGAATGATCGTACGGTGACTCGCAATCTCGTGGAGCAAAGCGGTAATGATGAACTCGTAAGTATCAAAGGGTTGAATGCACTGCACAAAGGAATCGAAGGAGAGCTTGCCTGGCAGCCGGTGGATTTCGTGCGCGTGGATGGCGCTTTTTCTTTTGGTGATTGGCGCTACACCGATGATGTGTCGGGTACATACACACTTGATCGCTCTAATCCGGATAGTCAGCAGGAGGTGTCGCTTCCGCTTAGTGGCGTCAAGGTAGGCGATGCTCCCCAGTCACAAGCGGCCTACGCGATAACGGCATTCCCGTATTCGGGGCTACATGTTAAGCTGACCGGGCGCTCCTATGCCCGGCATTTTGCGGATTTTGATCCTGCAGGATATAGTGATCGAAGGAGTACTGTATGGAGGGCTCCGGGATATAGGGTATTTGATCTACAGGCTGGCTATGATTTTGACAGAGGACGATACGGCATTCGCTTGTTTTTGCATGTCTTCAACCTAACGAATGCGTTCTATGTGCAGGATGCCGTAAATAATTCCCGTTTTCACGCCTATATCGAGAATGGTTCAAATATGGGAAGGGCAGACGATGCAGAGGTATTCCTTGGTTTACCCAGAACATTTAACGTTGGGACGCGCATCACCTTCCACTGAGATTGGTATCTTAGATAATACACCAAGAAGCCATGGCGCACGTTGCTCCGAGACGGCAGGTTGTAGGAAATAGGCTCACTGTTCGTTTCAACGATCACAACATAAACCAGGTAAACGTACATTTGGCCAACGCTTTGCGTGAGGTGGATCCTCAGTGGCGCAAAGAACCACTCTCACAAATGGCCTCTGTTATAGACCTTGATCGCGAATCAGTTTCGCTAGTCCTCGTACATGAGATCCACGGTGGCGTGGACAAAGAAATTGTCAAATTTTCGGAGCCCAAGTATGCGCCGTCGCCTGACAGATATCTCAAACTTGCCAAACCCGCCTACTACAGGGACGAGGAATGCCTAGTTGCGGGTATCCGCGACCCTGAGGACGGGACGCAAATAATGGACGCCACACCGTACATGAGCCAGACTATTCCAGTAGAATTGTCTAGTGGCATGATTCGGAACCTTAGCGCACAGTTTACGCTAAGGTCAGACAATGCCCCTTGGGTTTACTGCACGTCTATTCGGCCAAATAGCCAAATCGAGTACAGCAAGCTAAAGCAACTTTTTGATGACGATTACAAATACAGTGCAGTCACGAAAATCCAAGATCCCAGTGCGTTTGCCCTCCAATTGGGTTTGGATTTCGTGCTCATGGATGATTCGTCCGAACACGTAGAAGTGGACATAATTGCCGCATGGGGCTATGAGAGAGCCAGTGCTAAGTGCAGTCTATGGGATGGCCCGCGCTCGATTAACAGAATTGTCCACGTTTACCACGGCCCCGTTTCCTATCAGGACCAGTCAGGGGTATTGCAGGATCTGAACGACTTCAGGCGGCTGCCTGACGGAATCTACGCCACGTTTACAAAACGCGCTAAGTACCGTAATCAGGTCGAGTACCGGTTTGCTATATCTCCCCTCGGCATAGCGAAACGAGACACCCTGTTGCTGCCCGTATCAGAGGAGCTTTATAAACTGGTTGTTCCGGAGTCGTGATTCTTTGGACTAAGCGCTGATCAGTTCAAATGAACGACAACAAAACAACGCCGAAAGAACGCGAGCGTCTGTTAAACGAGTGAACCAATGTCCTCAGCCCCAACTTGTGCTATACGGGGCTTATCGTGTTGAAAGTTTTTGCAGGAGGGAAGCTAGAAGGATGGAAACAGCAAGCGCAAACGCAGGCACAAGCCGAAGTCGGGCCGCATGTCGTGCGGTCCACAATATATGGTGGCCTTTACCCGAATACATGGGCACCTTCAATTTCTGCAGACGCCGCTACGTATCTGAAAGTTTACAGCCGCTACTGAACGACCGTGAAGGGAACGCTCGCCATTGTATGCTCCCATATCATAGAAAGCACGCCACCTTTATCCGTCACGTCGAAAAACCCAATCGTGAATTGATCAGCGCTGTGGGTCATCTCACTCACCGTCATGGGAACACGGACGACATCTTTGTCAGCAGTATAGCCATAGGCACCCCAGATTCCGTCCCCGGGAGCTCGGCCAGAATCTTTGGCTGCGTGCGCAGAAAGAATAAAGGTCCAGCCATCCTGGCTTAGATCAACGAATACACTGTATTCACCAGCCGCAATCTGGACATCGCCAATCATGAGGGGAATCTCGGTGTGCAACCGTGTTGACTTGTTTGCACCCGCGCGCCAGACAGGCGCAGGCCCGGTCACCATCGTACCATAGTCTTCGTCAGAGCCAAAGATTCCTGTGCGGCCACGAAGGATTGGACGCCCATAATCAACAATGATCCACGCTTCTCCAATCTGCGTCGATGCTTCGCCGCGAGGGGAGGAAGGCCGCTGAGATAACGCGTCACTGGCTCCAAATAAGAGAAATGCCAACAGGAAGAGTGCAGTATTGAATCGGTACATGAGAGTGTGTAAGTGATATGTTTTTCGGCTCTGTCAACGCAGGGGCTGCGCTCCTGTTTCCTTGGTCAGCAAGCCGGCACTGAAGTGTCCAACACTGCATATGTATTGACATTCGGCTCCCGGTCACGCGACATGCATCGGGATTCGTTCTACGGTTTGTAGCGTCAACGTTGCTACGTTTATCACAGGTTTGTAGAGTGTACGCTGGATGATTCACACAGTAGATCTTTCCATGCCAGTTGAGACAAACTTCAATCTGGACCCGACTCATACGATTTCACTGCGACTGCGTCTTGTACCGTATTTCATGCTGACCCCGAACCCGTTTCAACTACTCTATCGGAGTTCCAATAATGACCATGTCTGGTGCGATGAACGCACTGGCATAACTCTTCTCAACCGCTTCCAAGAAGAGCACGGCATCATCCCGATTGATAAAGTTTCCGAGCCGAACGCGATAGTAGGGGGCACGGAAATCCTGGTAGACTGGTGGCTCCGGTTCGATTTGTGGGTACAACTCATAAACTGAAGCATCCTTGACAAAATTCCGCCACCAGGCCAAAGCATCTTCGACCACCTGATCTGCTTCCTGTTTATCTAGTGTAGATATAATCTGAATTCGAAAACCAGATTGCGCATCCGAAGGATCGAATAACAGCAGATCAGCAGATAGCAGCACCTCAGGAACGTCGTGTTGGATCATGTTTGAAGGATCTTCCAACTGTTCCTGATACGCTTCTGGATTGAAGTCCTCATACTCGGTCCAATCGATCGGCACTTCGTCCCCGACTTTTGTGTCCATCGTATCAACAAGCGACCTTGATCCCGGAGCGGAGCAGCCGACTGCACTAAGAAGCAGGAGGATCAGGATCCAACCACGATTAGAATCAATCATCATTCATTCCTTGGATAATTGCTACCGAAGCACTGGCCCCAATCCTGCTTGCTCCTGCTCGAATCATCGTCAGCGCTTCAGCACCGGTTCGTATTCCACCGGATGCCTTGATGCCAAGCCTACTCCCAATTGTATCATACATCAGGGCAACATCTTTTTCGGTGGCTCCTCCACCCGCAAATCCTGTTGAGGTTTTGACATAATCTGCTCCGGCATCGCTCGCTAAACGGCATGCTGTGCGCTTTTCTTCATCCGTCAGTAGAACGCATTCAAGAATCACCTTCACCAAGGCAGTGCCCTCACAAATTCGTACAATTGCCTCAATATCCTTTTCGACATCCTTGTACAAGCCACTCTTCAGCAGCCCCACCGCCATGACCATATCAACCTCGGTTGCTCCCTTCTCAACAGCAAGCGATGCTTCCTTGGCTTTTGCGGTAGTACAACTGTTTCCATGTGGAAATCCTAGCACTGTACAGACTGCCGGAGACTTTTCCTGGAGCATCAATTTAGCTTCTGTAACGTAGCACGGAGGAACACACACACTAGCAAACTCATACTTGGCGGCTTGTTGACAAAGAACGTCTATATCTTTGATCGTAGTATCAGGACCGAGTTTGGTATGATCAATCATCCCAGCCAATTCGACAGCATTCAAGTCTAAGGTGTTGAGGCGAATATCACTCATTGAGGAACTAAGGATTCCCTGTTATAACTTCTGATCCGTCTACGGGTGCCATCCGTCCAATTCTCAATGCGTCAAATCTGTTTGCTTTTCCTGGTCCTTACCGGCTGCTCGGCCAGCCTGGAGGGAGAACGCACGATTCAGGATGATCTAGGTCGCACCGTAGAGGTACCCCATAGCATTGAAAGGGTTGTCCCTTTGGCACCCAATATCACAGAACTCCTCTTTGCCTCCGGGGCTGGATCAAAAGTTGTCGGGGTATCGGCTTATGACGATTTCCCCCCTGCGGTTGATTCACTGCCCCGGTACAGTGTCATCCCAATGGACTTTGAAGCTATTGTCGCTCTTGACGTAGATCTGGTCTTTGCAAGTGAACAGGTGAACAATCCAAAGGATGCAAATACTTTTGCAGCAGTAGGGATTCCTGTCTACTTTGTTGCTGTAAATACACTCGAGGACTTAACGAGGGCAATGCGGGATCTGGGCGAACTTCTCGGTACATCAGGGGCCGCGCACAAACGTGCCACACAGCTTGAAGACTCACTCGCTCAGCTTGCCGTTCTGACCGCAAATCTACCCGAAAAACCGGACGTACTGTTTTTGATAGATACGACCACATTGTATGCATTCGGGCAGGGGAGCTACATACATGAAATTATTGATATAGCTGGCGGTCATAGCATCACGAAGACCCATTCTATACGGTTTCCTATTCTGACAGATGAGTTCGTTTTGGCCTCTGATCCAGATGTGATTGTAGGTTCATTTGGCCCTGGATTCGAGAAGTCCCGGCTGCTTGCACATCATCCAGCTTGGGATATCTTATCGTCCATTGTTTCCGACCGGGTCTTTGGACTTGACCCCGCCATATTACGGCCCGGTCCGCGTCTCGTGGCTGGGTCCTGGGAACTCGCCCGGGTGCTGCATCCTGAAGCGGTGACGAATCCATGAACCGCTGGACAGCTGCATTACTGGCCTTGGCACTTTTTAGTGTAGTGATCTCCGTGAGCATGGGAAGAGAGGTGTCGTTTACTGAAGCACTGTCGGTATTGTGGCACCATGTTACATTTGGATATGGTGCCACTCCAGATCCCATTGCAGATCGTATTGTTTGGCAGCTGCGTCTTCCTCGTGCTGTACTTGCCCTAATTGTAGGAGGTGGACTCGGAATCATTGGAGCTGCAATGCAAACCTTGGTTCGAAATCCGCTGGCAGAGCCCTACATCCTGGGAATCTCCAGTGGTGCAACCGCGGGTGCATCATTGTTCTATCTGGGCTTTTTGCCTCCCCTGATTTCAAAAGCACTTTCAATGCCGATTGCCGCCTTCGCAGGAGGATTATGTGCAATCCTAATCGTCTACAGCGTCGCAGGTAGCCGGGGACATCTGTCCGTAACTAGGCTGCTTTTGGCCGGGGTAGCTGTCGCATCTCTGATGGGAGCTCTGGCCTCCTTTATCACTCTGTCTTCTCCTGATCCGGATAAGCTGAGGTCGGTCTTATTCTGGCTTCTGGGTTCACTCCATTTGGCAACATGGAATGCACTCATCTGGCCTGCAATTGCTGTCTCAATCGGTCTTGTCGTATTACTTGTGTTGGCACGGCCATTGGATGGGATGCTGACGGGCGATGAGTCCGCCCATTCCCTCGGTGTACCTGTTGAGTCTGTGAAACGAATCCTGATTGTTCTGGCTTCACTAGTGACCGGATCAATCGTTGCCGCAAGTGGAGCAATTGGGTTTGTGGGGTTGATTGTTCCTCACGCCGTCCGTTCCTTCACCGGTGTGACCCATAGACGGGTATTACCAGCGAGCTTTATCGCCGGAGCAATTTTTCTTCTCTGGGCAGACGTTGCGGCCAGAGCCCTTTTGCCCGGCGCACAATTGCCGGTTGGCATTGTTACAGCGCTTTGCGGCGTGCCATTCTTCCTGATACTACTCCGTCAAAATCGTCATGGTTTTGGTTGATATTCTCATGAGGAATTGATGCGTGAGTCCTAACCAAATCTCTTAACGTATTACTGCATTGATGGAGGAAAACCAGAAGGAGCCGGTGGTTGCGGTGCGAGACTTTCAATCCGTTGTGGAGGACGACCTGAAGGAATTTTCCCGCCATTTCAAGGCGGCCATGCGTGTGGAACACGGGCTGCTAAATCTGGTGCTGCAGTACTTTCTGCGTCAGAAGGGGAAGCGGATCCGGCCACTACTGGTACTTTTGACTGCTAAAACATGTGGAGGTATCCGCGAGCGGAGTTATCGCGCTGCTGCGCTGGTTGAACTGCTTCATACGGCTACACTTGTGCACGATGACGTGGTAGATAAATCAGAAAAACGACGAGGCGCCTTTTCCATCAACGCACTTTGGGGCAATAAGGTAGCCGTTCTACTTGGAGACTATTTTCTAAGCCGCGGCCTGCTCCTGGCACTGGAACATGACGACTTTGATCTGTTGCGCGTTCTCAGTGACGCAGTTAAACGTATGAGTGAGGGAGAACTCCGACAGGTACAGCGTTCTCGCAATATGGATGTTGATGAAGAATCCTACTACAGGATCATTTCGGACAAAACGGCCTCGCTCCTGTCCGCATGCACACGCTGTGGTGCATTGAGTGCGGGTGCAGACGAGCAAAGCCTGAAAGCGATGGGAGAATATGGGGAGCAATTGGGGCTGGCATTTCAGATCCGGGATGATCTCTTTGATTTTGGGACGCAGGAAGTTGGGAAGCCTGTTGGAGCAGACCTTCAGAAGAAACTGGTGACGCTCCCTCTGATCCATGCACTTGAAGTGGCAGACCTGTCCGAGCGAAAGCAAATCCTGAAAATTATACGCAGAGGGAAACAGTCAAAGGAGAGTCGGCAGATCATTCTTGAGTTTGTCAAATCAACCGGGGGGCTCGCCTACGCGCAAAAGCGTATGAAGGATCATGTGAAAGCGGCACAATCTTTACTGGAAGTTTTTCCAGACTCCGAGGCTCGCAGGGCCATGCACGCGCTCAGCCACTATGTAGTCTCGCGGAAAAAATAGTCAGATCTACTGCAGCGTCAGTACTCTTACAGCCTGTGCAGTTGCCCCCGTGACCAGATCCTCTACTACTACCTCCAATGTGTAGCTTCCACGCGATGCCTCCTCCAATTCAATAGAGACATAAGAGATTGGTGACATCTGGAAGCTTCGCTGTTCACTCGTCTGCAAAGTGATAGCTCCGGTTCGATCACCATCCTGAGGAATCAGCGAATAGGCAATGCGGTATCTGGTCTGTCCATCCGGCTCACGTTCCAGGTTATAAATCTCAAAGTACACGACGGGCGTTTCAGATCTTGAAAATCTCCCGGATGGGTTCACATACAGGATCACCTCATCACGCCCGACTGCATCCGGCACGGTATCGATGCTGTCTGCCAGGAGAATGTCACTGAGTTGCAAGCCCATATCGGTAAACCGGGGCACCGTGTAGCGAAATCGGGTTGCCTGAAGATGCACTCCCCCCAGCACCCGGGCATGGAGTGCGAAATGGAAGGACTCCGCAGGTAAATCAAGCTGGAATCGGTCAATGGTCCCGGGAGCTCCCCGGACATACGTTGTTTGCTCCCGGATATAGTTGATGCGATCCCAGTCATTGCCATGGACGGCAAAGCCGGTTTCCACGATGATGGAATCAGGTCCAGAAATTCGTGCCGTTTCGTGTAGAGAGACTTTGTAGTAAACCTCCAGCAATGTTCGCCCGTCGATCCCTCGAAATGCGCCCACAACGTAGGGTACCTCCCAATGCCGGGTGCTGGAAGGCCATCGATGTCGGTCCGAACTTAATCCGGCAGCAAGAAACGCTGCACTCCTTCGCTCCGCATCCAACGCATCCAAGCCCACAAGTGATGCTTCGAAGGTGGGCCCAACGGGGGACGGCACAAAGTGCTCTGTGATCCCGCAGATCTGTGAAATGCAGGTCGGAGCAAAATGAAATACCAGCACGGAGTCATTGTACAACCAGGAATTTGCTTCTCCGATTGTGTAGTCGTCTGGCTCTCCATGACGAATGAATACGATTCCCTGGTCCGTGAAATCAGAACTGAGTAAATATGTAGGTGGGAAGTAGGATTCGTCGTATGTAAACATACTCCGAAACCATGAGCGGAACCCGTTGAACAAATAGTCCTGCTCTGCTACGCGTAATCGTCGGTAGTGCTCTGCCATGCGTGCATTGTGGGGAGCTGCTGGCATCGGATTCCGGCGATTCCAGAAGACATTGAAAAACCTGCGGTACCCCTCTGGACCTTCAATTCGCTCAAATGCAGCCAATTCTGCAGGGCTGGCGATCATTTTTATTTCTTCGAAGAGGATCAGAGCATCCACCTTTCCATTCAGGTTGGTGATCGCTTCCTCCACGGACCTAGTTCCCTCTTCTGGGCGCATCCGTGCAAAGTCCAACCGTGCCCTCGCCAGTAGTGAAATGGTCTGGTTAGCCTCTTCATTTTCGCGGTAGATATCCTCTGCCGCCTCATACAGGCCTTGTCGCTCGTACGCCCGGCCGACGAAGACTTTGGACAGGGTTCCTGTCTGGCGTCGAAGCCATAACCTTGCCTCCTCTGGCTCCGTGGTTACGAGGTAGCGCCAGTAGAATGACAATAGTCGTGGCAACACATAATTCAGCTCTGGGCGATGCCTTAACTGGGACTCTCCCAATGTAATGGCCTGCTCCAGATCGTTTTGGTACCGTTTGAGGATGGCGTACTGCAACAGAACATCCTGGTAAGCCGAATCCTGTGCGAGAACAAATTCAAAATCGTTCGCACTACGAGTGAGTAATTGTTGCAGGCGGCTTTTGAGGGTTGGATTACGGCCACGCTCTCTCAGAGCGATTCCGCGGAGATAGCGTCCTTCCACATTGGTTGTGTCCGATTCAAAAAACGAATCCAATATCTGGAGTGCACGCTCGTACTCCTGGTTGCCAACTGCTTCACGCGCCGGTCCCAGATCCGGTGAAGGAACCTGCCAAAGCAGCAGTACAAGAACATAGCAAGCCATCGCAGATTTCCGGCGAACCGGAGGATTCAACCTCTGCGAAGCGATCAGATGATCGCACTAATCTTTTGAAAGATCTCGCCTGTTGGCTCACCGGTCTTGTCGTGAATGAGCTGGACCATCTTGCGCATATTTCCCCGCGCCCGCTTCATTTCTTTGTCCTCAAATTCGACCTCACTCCAAATCGACCGAATCTGGCTGCATACCTGCCGCCAGTTTTCGTTCATACGCTCAGTTGCCATCAATATAGGTTAGATTCAATACAAAGGGGGGTTACAGAGGTACTCCCGGCATTCGACTGATTGAATGTTTTACCTTAGAATCTGTTCCAGAACATGAGGATCAGAATCGTGAACCACAAGAGGTGACAGACCCCTGCAGTCATGGCAATGGAGCGAGCACGGGAGGCCACTTGTTTTTTCGATTGCTCAGAGACCTCGGAGTCACTATCTGATTCAACGGCTGTACGCAGCGAATTCCAGAGTGGGCGCAAGAGTAGATATTGAATCCCCAAAAGGAGAACGATCAAGCCTGAAGCGATGTGATATTGAATTTGTCCTGGATAGCCACCACCTACCATCAGCAGACTCATAGAGAACACAAATGTCAAAAAAATCATGATTCCCATGAGTGAAATCGTACGAGAGCCATCAACGGCAACCGCAGGATGTCCAGCCACAGCAAATTTCGCCTGACTACCCAGTCGCAGACTTAGGCCAAACCAGGCAGCTGCCGTCAAAACGTGAAGAATTAGTAACAGGTTCTTGAGAAGAATCATGATTCACTGGTCTATGTAGATGCATGGTGCCGCGAGTACGTCGCTTCATCGAAGTCATCCACCTGCACGGCCTCCCACGCGACCTTGGCAGCTTCCCGAATTTGCGCCGCCTCTTCTGTAGAAATTATTCCGGCCTCAAGGGCTCTATCGAATCGTGTATTTTTGGGCTTTCTTGCCAACGCGCCCGAACGTACTGCCTTTGAAACCTTGGCCTCAATGGGACGAACCCCGGCAACCAAGTCAATTGCGTGTTCCATGCGGCTCAGTCCGCGGGTACGATCTTTTCCGAGGTAAACTCCGGCAGCAATTCGGTTTCGCTGCGGACCAGGAGTCTGCATAAGCTGTGCAACTTTGTGTCCCAGCTTGTCGGACGGGCCTCGCCCGAAGCTGTTGAACCTGTGCCAGAGCAATGCCGGTCCGCGCACCCACCAGGTTAAACCTGGAACGCGCATATTGGCAAGTAAACCTTCGAAGGCCTTTTGAATTTCAGCAAAGGCATACTCCATGGCCCATTTGAAGTATGGAAGATCTTCCTTCCGCATCCCTTCGGCCTCAAACCGTCGGAGTGTGGCGGAAGCCAGATACATCCAGGAAAAAATATCGGCAAAGCGGCCAGTGATTTTTTCCTTTCGTTTCAGTGCGCCACCTAGGGAGGCCATCGCCAGATCTGCCATGAACGCAAAGGAGGCGGACACCCAGTTCAGTCGCCGAAGGTATTTCCGCACAACCCCGCGACCGGGTACCCTCGCCACATGGCCATGTGTGATTCCCAGGATCAAACACCGCGCAGTATTTCGCACGACATGTCCAATATGCCCAATGAATGCACGGTCAAACCGCACAGGATCATTTTCGCCCAATGCGAGGATTTCCTTGTATGCCCAGGGGTGGCAGCGCAGTGCTCCCTGACCGAAGATCATCAAGGTCCGTGTCAATATGTTTGCACCTTCCACCGTAATTGCAATGGGATTGCTGATATAGTGATGTGCTAGGATATTGCGCGGGCCGGACGAGATGGCATTGCCCCCCATAACATCCATTCCATCATTGATAATCTTGCGGCTCAATTCGGTCAAATTATATTTGAGGATCGCAGTGACTACAGCGGGTGTTTCTCCACTGTCAATAGCTCCAAGTGTATAGACCCGGGCAGCGTCCATGAGATACACAAATCCGCCGATACGTGCCAACGGCTCTTCAATGCCTTCAAATCTTCCGATAGGGAGTCCGAACTGGCGTCGGACGGCGGAATGAGCTGAAACTCCGAGATAAACCGCTTTAGAGCCTCCCAAGGCAGATGCTGGAAGCGATATCCCGCGTCCGGCTGCCAGCGATTCCATCAGCATCCTCCATCCAGCTCCCACCCCTTTTTCCCCACCAATAATTGCTTCAAGGGGGACAACTACATCATGACCCTCAAAGGGGGCATTCGCAAAGGGAACGCCCAGTGGATCATGTCTTCGTCCGCGCTTGATGCCTGGAGTATCTGAGGGAACCAGAGCACAGGTGATTCCGAGATTTTCTTGCTGGCCGAGGAGATGGTCTGGATCCCTTAGCTTGAATGCAATCCCCAGGACGTCGGCCACGGTTGACAGCGTGATATATCTCTTTTTCCAGTTGAGCCGGATGTTTATATCTCCAGATTCATCTTTGAACAGAACCCCATTCGCCTGTATTGCTCCAGCATCACTCCCGGCCCCTGGTTCTGTAAGTGCAAACGCCGGCAGAAGTGCTCCGGTAGCCAAACGTTCCAAGTACCATTCACGCTGTGCCTGCGTACCATAATGAATGAGCAGTTCTGCAGGCCCAAGAGAGTTGGGCACCATCACGGTTGTTGCGAGTGGGCTACAGTGCGACTGTAGTTTCATCACTACCGCGCTGTTCACCATTGCAGAAAATCCTAGGCCGCCATACTTCTTGGGAATGATCATCCCAAACATTTTCTCCCGCTCCATCAGTCGCCAGGCCTCATCGGAGAACTGCCGATCTGCCCATACCTTCCAATCATCAACTAGGTCACACAAATCCTGGACGGGACCATCTAAAAATTGCTGCTCTTCTGAACTCAGCCTGGGGTAAGGCGCCTCCCGGATACGAGTCCAATTTGGGCGCCCGGAAAACAATTCTCCCTCTACCCATACCTTTCCTGCCTCCAATGCCACCCGTTCCGTATCCGAAATAGCTGGCAGCAATCCCATTCGCTTAATGGTCTGCATGACAGGACGGGTGAATAGAGTCCTGCGGAGTGGCGGCAAAGCAAAGATCAGAGTGACGAGCGCTGCGACAAGAAGGAACCAGACAGGTGCACCTGCGGAGTAGATCAAGAGAAGAAAAGCGATTCCCCAGATCCAGATGCGTGCGCCGAAGTAGGCCAGAAGCGAGGCACCGACGATGCCAATTCCAATTCCTTGCCAAAGGATCAGAACGCTATATCCGTATTGCTCCATGTAGTTCTCGCTGGGCTTGGTTGAATATAGGATACACAGCCGTTATACGATCCCGTAATCAAAAAGATAAACTTGGCCCCAGAACATTTTTCCAGTCCTAAATCAGATTCTTTGACCCTAATCCCAACATCAAAACACGTTGCGACGGGGCTCACTTCGGAAACCTGTATTCATTCAGACCCACTCCATTTTGGACTGTTGGTTTCGCTGCACAGATTGAAAAGTGAATCGAAGACGAATCCTATCGCAGAAACGCGAGGCGGCAAGTACCTGTACAACTGGATTGGCCGTTTCTGATGAGAAGTTATAGTTTTAAGATTTCCGTGGCGATGGCGTTCGAAAAATATAGATACAAAATTACAGCGGGCAAATGCATTTGGAGGCATTTATGGTGCTAATCAAGCTGTGGCAATTTCCAACAGGATTTCTTTTATGAGGATATTTTGTGAAGTCCGCCATACAGGAGGTCGTCTATTCGAGTTTTTTCGTAGACCATGAAGGAACAGACACAACATCGCGAGGCACCACCCCTGAAAAAGGTGGCCATTGTTGGTGCAGGCATTTCGGGTTTAGGTGCAGCATGGGCACTGAGCAAGCAACCTGAGCAATTCGATTTTCGGGTATTCGAAGCGCAAGATCAGATCGGAGGCAATGCAATTACCGCAGATATGCCACAAGATGACGGAACCTCCATTCCATTTGATATCTCCGTGACGGCATGTATCCCGTCTGTATACCATCACATCTTGCTTTTTATGGAGCAGCATGGGATCGAGTTACTTGACACCAAATTCAGTTACAGTGTGCAGTATTATGGCGAAGTCTATGCGCACGACTTTGATTCCGAAATCAGTCGACAGCTGGGACCGGAAATCAGGAAATTCCAGAAACTCTTAAAACGTTTGCAGTGGATCGGTCAACTGAATCGTACCCGATCCAAATTTCTGAATGCACTGAATCCGTTCAACTACATCAGTATGAGGGTTATCCTCAATCTGGGTGGCTTTTCGGGTGATTTTAGATACAAGGTTCTCAAACCCATGTTTGTCAATTTCTTGATGGCCACGAACGTATTCGATATGCCTGCATCCATGTTTTGCCGCTATCTGGAATTCTTTAATATCGAACGCGCAACACCGATGCAAACGTGGGATCGGGGTACGCGGCGGATATACGAGAAAATGGCCGAACCATTCAAGGATAAAATATACTTGAACCGGCCGGTGCGGAAGGTCTATCGTGAGCCGTCTGGTCTCATCGTAGAAGATCAGAACAGAAAAACAGAAACATTTGATGAAGTGATCTTTGCCTGCAATGCAAACCAGACGCTGATGATCTTAGATCAACCGAGCTACCTGGAACGCTACATTCTCTCCTCTATCCGTTATGAGAGCGAGTTGCACAACCACACGGTAATTCACTCAGACGCGTCTATTCTCCCAAATAACGACACTAAACCATTGACGACCCGAAGCAACTACATAAAGCAGTATGGTGCGAGGCCCGACAACTACGAAATCACTTACATCATGCACAACCAGCAGCCTTGGGCGAGCCACTCAGACAAGCCCTGTCTGGTAACCTACAATGCAACCAGTAAGATTGACGAAGATCGAATTGTCAAAACGTGGTGGTTTCAGCACATCGTGCACGATGTGAAGCACTTGGCGTTCCTAGTTCCGCTGTTTGGCTTTATTCAGGGGAAGAAGCACACATGGCACTGTGGAGCACACACGCTGATCAACAGCCAAGAGACCTGTTTTGTAACCGGGCTTGCTGCCGCCAGACAGATCGGGGCCGAGTATCCGTTTCACGATGCGGAGGCGCGAAAATGGTTTAATTTTTATGGAAGGATGCTGTACGGTTGGAGATTCAGGAAGGCAAAATCCACCTCCGGCAGAAATTGATTGTGCGGGACATGGTTCTTGCGAAGGGGGCGGGGCAGAGTCTAGGGGCCAGATTGTTCGATGTCACCGTTGGATGTATGGCCTGCTCGGTAACAATTCTTCTTAACAGTAAATCAGGTGTAGATGGGATTCGTTTCTAGTTCTTTTTTTAAGTGGAGGCTTGTGGGCGTACTGTTTCTTTTATTGGCGCTTGCAGCATGTCAGAGCGAGGAAATCCCCCTTACCAGATTTGAGAACTCTCCGATCATTGACAGCTTGCTGGCTGCCGCTCCGCATTTTGTGGTCAATACGGACACCGAACCGGAACGGTGGGTGGCCACAACTCGGCTAGGGCTCCCGAACGATTCATTAATCCTTGGTAGACCCTCGAGCATGATCGCAATAGGAGATACTATTTATATCTCTGACCGTCAATCTGAAAACATCTTTGCGGTAGGAGTTGATGGTTATCTCAGCCGGAGAATTGGTAGCCCAGGAGAAGGCCCTGGGGAGTTTAAATATTTAGGTTTAGGAGGACTACAATACAATGGTTCGCATGTATTCGCGAAGGATGCGGAACGTGTACAAGTGTTCACGGACAAATTTGAATATGTTAGTTCGGTCTTCTCCTTCGATATGTTCCACCGGAGATTTTCGGTTTCGCCCGATCATATATTTCTGGAATGCCCGGGCGCCCCACTAGAGAGCGATTGGCTAGTTTGTGCCCGCAGCGCAGCATCCCCGCATGATGGGATTCCGGGCATCGCATTGCTTCCTAGTCTGGATCTTCCGAATCAGGGCGGGGAAAACGGCTACCTGGTAACGGTGACTCCAGACGGCGACCGCATTGCCCTGGCATATAAGGGGCTCCCGTATATATTTGTTTACGACGATCAGTTCAGGCATTTGCGAACGATCCGATTTGAGGGAAGCGATGTTCGTGACTTTGAGCCCATTGCAGGTGCTCCCCCCGCTGCAGCTGGTGTAGAACTTCCAGCCGGGACGGAGCCTGGCACACGCGGATTCATATCTGCGATAAAGTTCATCAATTCCCGTTATCTGGTTGCAGTAGCACCCGTACTGAAGAATTATGTTATTGATCTGTCTGAAAATGACTACACGGTTGCAAGGAAAACCATCTTCCGTACCATCGACGATACGAAGGATATTACTGCTTACGATTTCCTCCTGTATGGAGATTTCCTGTATGTGTCTTCACGGTGGGAAGAATATGTATATGGCTACGAGTTTAACTTAGAGTGAGGGGGATTAGGGGGTGTTGCCATGTGAGGCATTCTGAGGTCCTAATTTACGATCAGTGGGCTAGATGAGGGTTCTCCAAACCCTGACTCGTTCATTCCTCGTTGATTCTGAGCCATTTATGGGAACCTCTCTGGGCAAATCGTAGCAGAACTGCCGCCGCGGCCGCTAGGCAGATGCTCTGCAACGGAAGACGATCCAACCTCCTGTAATTGTTAAATTTTTTGTGAGGTCGTAAAATTGCTTGGAATTCGAATCGCGTTCGTATACTCCGTTGCGTTCGCTTACCCTTTTAGAATATTGTGGGTTGCTCACTGAGCAATCATACGTGTGAATCAGTACGGATGGATTTCGTTTCTCTTCCCAGCATACCCATCAGATGGAGGTATGCGGGGATCCTGTTTCTTTTATTGCCCTTTGCCGCATGTCAGAGAGCGGGAATCCCCCTTACCAGATTTGAGGACTCTCCGATCATTGACAGCTTGCTGGCTGCCGCTCCACACCTTGTGGTCAACACGGACATTGGGGCGGAAAGATGGACTGCAACGGCCAGAATTGGGCTTCCAAATGATTCGTTAATTCTCGGTCAGCCTTCGCATATGATGGCGATCGGAGATAGTGTTTATATCTCTCAGTACCCGCCATCACATATCTTTGCCGTGGGAGCGGATGGCTATCTCCGCCGTGAAATTGGCCGGCCAGGAGAAGGTCCTGGAGAGTTTACTTTTATCAGTGGCTTGCAGTACAACGGTTCGCACGTATTCGTCAAGGAGATGGAGCGCGTACAGGTTTTCACGGAGAAGTTTGAGTATCTCGATTCGTTCTTCTCCCTGGATATAGAGCACGGAAGATTTTCGGTTTCGCCCGATTATATGTTTCTGCAATGTCCTTGGGACGTCCCTCAAGAGTACGACTGGCTAGTCTGTGCTCGTAGTACATCACCCCCTTACGACTGGATTCCGTCTATCGAATTGCTTCCTGGTTTGGATCTTCCGAATCAATCGGGGGAAAACGGCAACCTCGTAACGGTGACTCCTGACGGGGATCGAATTGCCCTGGCATATAAGGGGCTTCCGTACATCTTTGTTTACGATGATCAGTTCCGGCATGTGCGAACGATTCGATTCGAGGGAAAAGAGGTTGAGAACTTTCAGCCGGCGGGGTTTCCTGGTACAGATATTGCAGAACTGCCAGCCGGGACGGACGCTTTCACGCAGGCATTTCTACTCACCATGAAGTTCGTCGATTCCCGCTATTTGATTGTACGGGCAGCCAAAGGTGGGGGAAACGGGGACTACATTCTCGATGTATCCGAAGATGATTATAGGCTCGCAAAAAAGATTGTTTTCCGCCCCATGGACGACTCGGAAGAGAGAAAGGATATTGTTGCAAAGGACTACCTACTGTACGGGGATCACCTGTACGTATCTTCAATATGGCAAGAGTACGTATACGGCTACCCGTTCGACCTGTGATTCAGGGATACAGAATTTTACAATTAGATTGGTTACCCTTAGCTTCCATCAGAGTCGGCGAGAATTATGTCGCCTGTGCGCTTGCACATAAAGCGTGTCTAGAAAACTTCAAAACCCGCTAATTCCCGTTGTCCAGACTCCCGGATACTCAGCAGACGGCCCGCTAGGAGGATAGCTAATTGAAAACGTTGAAACAGTTCACGCACACGGATGTCCTAGAAGTGTACGACTACTGTATCGAATCCATCATCTGCAAGCAACGTGACCTCATGGAACTTCTATATGATCGATACACCGTGCGATCAATGATTGCTACAAGTCAGTAGCCCCTGGATAGATTGTACAAGACCATGGAAGATCCGACCTCGGCAGATGCCATCCCGAACCGACTCGTCAGCAATGCACACAAAATTGAGTTGACCGGGGGGGCCATGCGCAACGTAAAAGGACAGCAGGAATCAGAATACGAACTCGCATTATGCCCCAAATCGCGTTGACAAGATTTACAGTCCCGGTTGCCTCGGATTAGATATCCATCGGAATACGCATTTATCTTGATACACAAAAGAGACAAGAATGTCTCTAAGATTGAAAAAATCAAGAAAAAAGAACCTATTGCAAAAATATTTTTTCGGAGGCGAATATCACTCCAGGAGTACCTGTGGGCATATTTTTGACGTAGTAAAGGACTTTTTCAGGAGGCTCGAAAACAAAAACCAGATAAAATATTTGGTGTTTAGTTTCATAAGTCGTATGCTTGGCCATCCAGTAGTTGCTCTCCGTCTCACAGGGCTGGGAGAAACTACTGGTCTAGCAAACAAATTGAATCATTCATTCTACACGAATGGATACAAAACCAAATCATTTTACAATGCGTAAGCGAAAAAATTCCTTGATACGATCGTGTCTTGCTCTGTTTTGTGCAGTTTTGCTGGTGTTTCTCGGAAGTAGTAGTAATGCATACTCACACACCGACATAAAATGCAATTGGACGTGTAGCTGGATGTTATGCGAGGGCGGGAGTGTTCCGTGTCGGGGGGCGGGCGTCAGATGTTGCCACACTGAGGATCTTCCCTGTACTTCAGATGATACATGGGGTGTTCAATGTATGGGAAGGCTTGACACATTTTTACAATGAAAATAATTAATACTCGTAAATCTCGGGTGCTGTTTGCATCGTTGATATTCACATTACTTGTTGGTCTATCGGGGTGGACATCTAGCAATGCTGGACTTAATCCTGACTGTGGTAGCGCACAATCATGTCGCGCGGTGGGATGTGGAGGAGGAAATCAGTTGTGTGCGTTGATGGAATGTGATTTATGTGTTGAAGACTTTTTATGCGTGCCGTTTGTCCAGATATGTACTTCGTGGGGATGGTCACCTATATAATGAACGGTAGATACGCTATCCTGGTCTTCTTTTTTACTTTGTCCTGCAGCAGTGGGGGGAATAGTGAACGTAGTGAAGATGAGGCCGTCTTCGGGGATGTGTTTTTATTAGAAAAAGCTGAGGAGCAACAAACAAGGGAAAGGGTTTGGAAAGATGTGTCTGTGAGTAAGCTGTATGAGTTGGCTGCGGATGAAGATATTGTCCTGTATGATCCCGGGTATATCATACCGGATCCCAATGGAGATGTGTATGTTGTAGACTACGGGATATATGAGGTTTTGCGGTTTGATTCTGAGGGCAATTATATCAGGTCCTATGGCGATGGTATTGGTCGTGCCCCTGGCGAATTTGTAAGCATAACTAATGTTGAAGTCACAACTGATTCGCTCATGTATGTAACAGATCCCAACAACTGGAGAATTTCTTCTTTCTCAAAGGCAACAGGGAAGTTTGTGGATTCGAGAGCATTTGGCAGGCAGGAGGCTCCTACTCGGCACGCCATAACAGACACAGGCAAAGAATACATTCTCCGAATGTTTAATAAACTATTCTTTGAATCTAATTACGGGGGTAAATCGGTTGAATTTGGAGAATTATTAGAGGGTGACCCTTCTGTTCTCCCAAGTAATCTACTGGCAGATGGGATGTTTGACACGTATAAAGACTGGTTGGTTTATGTTCCTTTTCGTTTTCCTGTAATTATGATTTATGATGTGAATGGCACTCTCCTTCGGGCAAAGAAGACAATGACCTTTGACAGGTTTGAAGAGCCCGAGCTTGTACCAGATGTGACAAATGGAATTGCGAGCTATATCGTTGAAGGCTCTAACGTGAATGGTCCATATATGAGTATCGTGGGAGACGAATTGTTTCTTCAGTCCCTTGAGTCCCGCGGTGATTCAGGAATAATTGTTGATGTATATGAAGCTGGGTCGGCCGAGTACAAGTATTCTTTTAGGATAGATTACAAGGCGTCTTTTATAACAAATGATCGAATATACCAGATAGACGGTGATGCCGTTGTGACTGTTAATTCATATTCAATAAACGGATCTTCTTAAGTCAGGAAGGAGTCGAGGTATAGGTCTTTTACGAAAGAAGTTTTCTACCTCACCAGGGTACCACCTACCACCTGTCATCCAAAAGTAAAAGTTTCTTCGACTTGTGTTGGGTCATGTTGTTCATTGAACGGGCTTGCATCGAACTTCTTCCGTGCGGAAGACATTTTGGGGTTTGGGTCTAAATCGTATCGTGTTGATACAAGTTTCAGAGAAATTACAATGAGGTATTTAGAATGGACAATGTATGTGCTGGTAGTAGTAGCATTACTGTTTTTTCTTCGAGTAACTTTTTTTGCCAAGTCGATTGATGACCACGGCATTGTGGATACCCTTCCGGCTATGTTAGAATATTTTCATGAGGATCAGGATAGATTAGTGTTAATTGTATTAACTCCTACCTGTCCATATTGTCTACAGAGTTATCCCTTTTACAGAACACTTGTTGCAGAGAAAAGCGAAAATACTGGGGTAGTCGCCGGTATTAATCCAAGTATATCTATTGAACTTCAAAGACGCATACTTCAAAAAGAAAATCTATCTGTTGATACATTGATTGCTCTGCCCAACCAAGATTGGGGAATAACTTCCGTTCCAACGATTATCATTTTGGATGATAGAGCAAGAGTTGAGCATGTGTGGGTTGGTCTCCTTGATGCTGACCGGGAAAAGAAAGTTCTATCTGTTGTTGCCCAGAACGAGTAGTTTATCCTTTCAAGCTAATCGTTTGACAATAATGGATTCGATTTCGAACTGTGATCCAGGGATACCGGATTTTGCAGTCGGATAGGTCGGGTTCAGCGGGTCTGTAGTTTTTGAAGGGTTTTGCCGTGAGGAGAGCTTGGGTCGAGAACTTGGCGAGTTCTTTATTCAGGGTGGTAACCAAGCCTCTTTTTGCCACCGGGTTTGTAGGTGTCGGGGCAACCTAAGGGTCGGCGAACCTGGACAAAAACGGATCCTGTCCCCGTGAATATTAATGTTTAGTGGTCCTATCACCGTATATATAATAATCTCTCATTGGCGGCGGTCAATCTATCCAAATACATCCAGAAATATTGGAAAATCTACGATTGAAAGGAGCCAAGAGGGGACAATTCAAGTAACAATGCTAAAATCAGGGATTATGCACATTTACCGGGGACTCGTTGCTGGATTGCTGCTTATGCTTGGCAGCGCATGCAGTTCATCCGCTCCACCCAACATCGTGCTGATAATTGGCGATGATCACGGGTATCCATATTTCGGTTTTACGGGATCGGCTCATGTTCACACGCCACACATGGACCGTTTGGCGCATGGGGGTGCGCTCTTTACACAGGGGCACACAACGGACAACCATTGCCGTCCAGCCCTTCAGACGCTCAGTACGGGACTGTACCCTATACAGTATGCTGCCCAGATGGAAGTGTTCAAGGCACGGGATCAGGTAACTGATCCCGAATATGGTCAACTTGCTCCCGAAGAAAAAGTGCAGTGGGGGTTCCTGTATGAAGCCAGTGCCATGCGTAAATTTGAGACCCTTCCCGGTCTACTGTCTCGCGCAGGCTATGCCAGCTTTCAGGCGGGCAAGTGGTGGGAGCAATCCTTCACCAATGGTGGATTTACCGAAGGTATGTCAGAGGGATGGGCTCCAGATGAAGTTGGTCAGCCAGGCTTTTTCGGAAAACTCATGGGAGGTGACGGTGTGGAACTCGTTCGGGAGACATCGCAGCCGGTGTTTGATTTTATTGACCGTAATCTAAATACCCCTTTCTTCCTGTGGTATGGGCCCTCCCTGCCGCATGTTCCTCTGAATCCCCCTGAAGAATATTATTCGAGGTATAGGGATACCAATCTGTCTGAGTCAGCCAAGGAGTATTATGGCAATTGCACATGGTTCGATGCCGGAGTAGGAGACTTGTTGAACCACCTGGAAGTGCGCGGGCTTCTTTCAAACACGTTGATCGTATATGTGAACGACAATGGTTGGGAACAGCCCCCCTTTGAAGAATACAAGGATGTCCCCATACTCTACAACAATGGCGGTCCCAACGGGAAGCTGTCACTACATGATCAGGCTTTTCGAACCCCGATAATTTTCAATTGGCCGGGTGTGATCGGTGCTGCCGTTTTTGATGATGTACTTGTGAGCAGCGCGGATCTACTGCCAACGCTGTTGGACTATGCTGGCGTAGAAATACCGGAGTACCTGCCAGGGGTATCCCTGCGTCCGGCGATTGAAGGTCGAGGTAGCATCCAGAGAGATGCTTTGATTGGACGGGTCACGCAAATGCGATCTGAGATCGATCCAATGGGCAAGCGTCAGACGGGGTACTATGTTCGTACGCGCCAGTGGCATTTCACCTCTACGGAAGGAGAGGTCAGGCTCTTTAATGTGGAGAAAAATCCATTTGAAGATGTTAGCTCAGATCACCCGGAATTGATTCCAGGGTTTCTGGAGCAGATTGAAGACTGGACGAAAGAGTTCAGTTCTACTGTTCTGGATCCCAGTCTTGAATAGCCTCCAATACCGTCTGTACAATCTGAGCTTCGGGTACAGTACCAACAATCTTGTCCTGCGTGAACAGGTGTGCTCTTCCGCGCCCAAGCGACATGCCAAGATCAACTCCCTGTGCCTCACCGGAGTCGGTGATTGCGCACCCATCAAGGCCACGGTCAATTCCTTCTCACAACTTGAATTCCGGCTTAGCCTGCCAGATAACTCGACTAACCCGAGTTATTCAGGTTCTCAAAGATCGCTGCCGCGCCCATTCCTCCTCCGATGCACATGGTGCATAGCCCGTATTGAATACCACCTCGAATCATCGCGTGCAGTAAAGTAGCCGTCAACTTCGCTCCGGTGCATCCCAATGGGTGTCCTAGGGCAATTGCTCCGCCTTGCACATTTACAATGGAATCATCCAGGTTTGCTTCCCTGATGACGGCCAAAGCTTGCGCGGCAAACGCTTCGTTCAATTCGATTAATCCAATCTGACCTAGACTGAGACCGGTCTGCTCAAGGACGTTCTTGATGGCCGGTACTGGACCAATCCCCATCAATTCCGGGGCTACGCCAGCCACGGCAAAGCCAACCATACGTGCCAGTGGCTTCGCACCTAAACGCTGAGCCAACCCTTCGGACATCACAACGGTTGCCGCAGCGCCGTCAGACATTTGAGAAGAATTGCCAGCAGTTACACTGCCCCCACTTCGAAAAACCGGCCTCAAGCGACCGAGTGCTTCCAGGCTCGTATCCGCTCTTGGGCCCTCATCCATACTGAATTGGTAGCTGACCATTTTAGGAGTCCCGTTCTGGATGCTGTTTTGCTTTATATCCAGAGGAATAAGTTCTTCTTCAAAAAGGCCTGCCGATTGAGCAGCAAGTGCTCGCTCATGAGATCTCAGGGCGAAGAGGTCTTGATCTTCACGGGATATATCGTATTTCTGTGCGAGATTTTCTGCTGTATTCCCCATCGAAACATATACTTCGGGCCTTTGCTCAGCTGTATCGGGATCTGGCTGAAAATAGTATCCACTCATGGGGACGAGGGTCATACTTTCGGCCCCTCCTGCGATAATACACTCGGCCTGTCCTAACCCGATCGCCTGATTTGCCATAGCGATGGTCTGAAGCCCCGACGAACAGAAACGATTGACGGTGGCTCCCGGCACAGAATCAGGCAGACCTGCCCGGCCAGCGATAATGCGGCCCACATTCATACCCTGGGATCCCTCGGGAAAAGCACACCCAATGAGGACATCATCAATTTCTTCTGCGCTCAGATTTGGAGTATGGTCCAAAGCGGCCCGAACGGCCTCTGCACCCATTTCCTCAGGACGCATAAAGCGAAGTGCACCGCGCTTCGCCTTTCCAACTGGCGTGCGCAGACTAGTTACTATAACAGCTGACGATTGCATTTTCAAAATTGCTCAGTTGCGGACCGGCCGATTATGTTTCAATAAACCTGCAATACGCTCCTGTGTCTTTGGTTGTCCCAGAAGACCGAGAAACACTTCCCGCTCTAGGTCTAATAGATAGGACTCGGATACTTCCTCTGCGCCGCTTAAATCCCCGCCTGTAAATACATACGCCAGTTGCTTTGCCAGATGCAGATCATAATCGCTAATGAATCTGCCCTGATGTAACTGGTAAACCGCCGTATTTAATGCCGCTGCTCCAGGACGTCCGAGTACACGAATAGTTTGGGGCGCCGGAGGACGATAACCTTGAGCAGAAAGCCGCAGGACCTCATGTTTTGCCGCGTGAAAACGTCTCGCGCTATTCATCACAATACATGCATGATCAGGAAGGAAGCCCAAATCACGCGCTTCTTCTGCGCTGGTGGAAACCGTTGCCTTGGCAACCGCCTCAAAGTACCGCATCACATCAAGCAGCAAGTTACTGTCATATCCATGATTCTCTCTGCTGGCTTTCGCTGCAAGTCGCATACTTCCTGTACCCGCTGGAATCAGACCAACCCCCAACTCCACAAGACCGGCATACGTTTCTGCAGCGGCAACGGGGTTCGCGGAAGACATGATGAGCTCGCATCCTCCGCCAAGTGCTCGCTGATGGGCAGCCACCACCACGGGTTTGCGCGCATAGTGTACCTGCTGCATTGCCGATTGGAAATGGGCAATATACTGGGCAATCTCCCCAAACTTGCCGGACTGCAGCGCTCCGGCCAATTCTGCCAAGTTGGCTCCCACAGAAAAGTGATTCCCCTCGTTTCCAATCACCAATCCACACAAATCTGGACTGTTTTCAACCCGGTCAATCGCCTCCAGCATGCCGCCAATCACCTTGCCTCCCAGCGTGCAGGCCTTGGAGCGGAATTCAAATAACGCAACCCCGTCTCCCAGATCAACTAGTCCTGACTCCTCGTTCGACCACAGGTCTCCGCCTGAATCCAGCTTGATGGATGCTAGGGAACGCTCTGCAGCGGATACCTTTTGAACTTCATATTCTTTTTGGGCCGGGATGTAAACCCCGCGGTCAGTATAGAAAGACGCATCGCTTGGCATGTCCAGCACCCACTCAGGCAGCACAAGCTCCTCCTTGGTCATAGCCTTCCTCACGGTGTCAAACCCAATCGCATCCCATGTTTCAAAGGGCCCCATCTCCCAGCCAAACCCTGAACAGATCGCTTGATCAACACGTGCCGGGCTGTCGGTCACCTCACCGATTCTCCTTGCAGCGTACGCCATGAGATCAAGCATCGTGGAGCGAAAGAAAGCTCCCGCCCGTCCTTCATCTTCGAACAATGCCGAGAGACGATGATGGAGCGGCCCCGCCGATTTGATTTTGCGTAGATCTCCGAGATCCAGTTCCGAAGGGTCTTCATATTGCCTCGAGGCGAGATTGAGTGACCGAATTGTGCGGCCTTCCTTCCGGTAAAACCCCGCTTTGGTCTTTGCTCCCAGTGCTCCTTGACTTACCAATTCTTTCAGTACGGGCGGCACGCTAAAACGCTCTCTACTTTCGTCCTGAGGAACGCTCTCATAAAGGTTCGCGCACACAAGCTGCATCACATCCAGCCCAACCAGATCAGCCGTCCTAAATGTGGCTGATTTTGGGCGACCGGCCAGTGGTCCTGTCAAAGTATCAATTTCTTCAATCGTGTAGCCCCCGGTGACAAATTGGTCGATCGCTCCCATCATGCCGTAAATCCCAATTCGATTGGCAATGAAGTAGGGGACATCATTGGCCTGTACAACGTTCTTGCCCAGGTGGACACGGGAATACCATGCAATCTTGTCCAATACCTGGGGGGTTGTATCAGCATGGGGGATTATTTCAAGGAGGCTAAGGTACCGTGGCGGATTAAAGAAATGTGTGCCCAGAAAACGTTGCCGAAATTCCAGGCTACGCCCCTGAACAAGCGCACGTATCGGGATGCCGCTAGTGTTAGTGGATACGATATTGTCTTGGCCTGTATGCGCCTCAATCTTTTTCAGTAGGTCCTGTTTGATGTCCAAGCGCTCCACCACGGCTTCAATCACCCATTCGACCCCCGAAATTTTCCCTAGGTCATGCTCAATCGTTCCACAACGAATACATCGGCTGGTGGCCTTTGTGAAAAACGGACTCGGTTTCAATTTTGACGCACCTTTCAGACGTTTTTTGACCAGTGCGCGCGGATCAGAGCCTTCTGCAGCTAGATCTAAAAGCAGCACTTGGACGCCAGCATTGGCTAGATGAGCTGCGATTTGAGCTCCCATGGTACCCGCACCAATTACCGCCGCTGTCCTAAACGGCAGACGCGTAGAATTTCTTTCCATTCGGTTTCTTAGCGTTCAAACTCGGTTAGAACCTTCTGCGCCGCTGCGGTTCCAAAAGCATAAAAAAGTTACAACGCTTTGGGTTCCCCCGATTCGATCCTGATAGAGGTAGAAATGTGTTGACACCCGTACCAGAAGTTCAGTAATGAGGGTAAGGTTACTTCCGGTCTGAATATACCGCTATGGACAAATCCTTGTGATTGATCCGTAGCGAATGGCTTCTGTCGTTTAAGACTCAACATATGGTTCAATCACTGATGGAGATTTCCTCTTGATTGAAGGTCCAATGCAGTGGGCTCGGTGTTGCGTTGCCCCCAGCGCATCCTAGTACGTGGTCCCCGAGGTCGGAGCATCGAAAAAGATCCATGGACAATCCCCGACTGGGAGAGTCGCGGGACGTACGCTTGGCATTGGAACCCGCGGGGAGCGAACAGGATAGAAAATGAGCAATTCCTCCAATCAATTAATTCCGAAGAAAACGGTGCTCATGACCAGAGCCCAACAGGTTGATCGCAACCGTGCCATCGTCCAAGACCTCAAGGGGGGGATGAGCACCACGGGGGCCGCAGTCAAGCATGGATTAAGTGCCGAACGGATTCGCCAGATCGCCAGACAGATCGGGGTACCGCTCCCTCGGGGTAGACTCACCAAAGCCGCGTCCGCTGAGCGCAACCGCGCCATTGTCCAAGATCTTCGGGGGGGGGGGATGAGCATCAAGGGGGCTGCCACCAAGTACGACCTAAGTGGCTACTGGATCAAGGAGATCGCCAAGCAGAACGGGGTGTCGCTGCCCCCAAGCCCGCAAATGCACGCAAAGCGCAACCGAGCCATTGCCCGGGATGTCCGGGGTGGAATGAGGTGTATAGAGGTCGCGACTAAGTACGGGTTGACCCAGCCCAGTATCTGGCGTATCGCTCAGGCGGAGGGAGTAGACATGTCGGGAAGGAGAGGATCCCGCGGGCATCGGGAACGCCCCCGGGAACGTGACCGGGAACGTAACCGCCAGATCGTCCAAGACCTCAAGGCTGGCATGAGCCGCAAGGAGACCGCGACCAAGTACGGGCTGAGTAGAAATAGAATCGGCGAGATCGCTAGACATGGCAAGGCAACGTCCTAAATTGATCTATTCCAGCTCCCCAAGCCCACCTCCCCGAGATTGCACCCGGAGGACGGTTGATCACACCAACTCCCGGCAAAGGCGCTCAGACCGGACTTACAGGAGACCGAAAATGGCCTCGGAAACCCAAATCAGTCGCCAAACCAGGGGAAGCTGCCACTAATAATCTAGTTCCTGTGGAATTTCAGGGCAAGGTCGGCCATCCCCGTCAGCAGTTTCGCGGTAGGAGAGTCAAGGAACAATACGTACCTGTACCTGAAGCTCCAAGGCTGAGTTGGATAACCTCGGCCTGTTTTGGTCCTCTGTGCATGCCTACGGTGCGAGGCATCCAATGGCTGGTGCACTGCTGTTCCCAACGTGGTGATCAGGCTGTCTGTCTGACACGAGGTCACTCTCTAATTAATGTCGGCGCAGGGACACATTCCCGACACCGGCAGCCATGACGATTGACGCATCGCCGCCCCCATTGAGTTCACCGGAAAAAGAGTGGGATAGGAGCTTCTTGGAGACCTCAATCGGAAACTCACAGGTCACCGTCCCCAGACTTGCAGTCCCGCGTACCTCGGCTTGAACATCTTCAGGCAGCGAGAGCGATACATTGCCGGCACCTGTGCGCAGTTTACTTTCTCCTCGGGGTTGTCCCAGCATTTCCACGGTTACATTCCCCGTACCTGCTACCGCATGCAATGCATCAACTTGAGCATAAATGGATAGATTCCCGGCTCCTGTCACGACATCTGCCTCCTCCAAATTCCCAGAGATCTCAACATTTCCAGCTCCAGATTTTACATCTACCTCACCTTCAATATCCTCCAGTATGATATTGCCTGCTCCCGTACGTCCTGTTATTTCTCCGGTGACTGACGTAATGGTGATATTACCGGCACCTGATTTGAAGTCAACATCGTATTTTTCGGGTACGCGTACGGTCAGTCGAATTTTAATAGCCGAACCCTTGCGCCATCGCATTTGCCTGCGCTCCTCTTCCACTCTCGACTGAATACTGACATCGTCTCCATCCTTATCAAATTCGTAGCGGTGAGCCGACTGGAGAATCCTCTCGGCCTCTTCTGAACTTTCTGCCCGCGCCCGGCGCTCAAGTTCAATCTTCACAGAATTGCCACCGGTGGCCTCAATTTCCACGTTACCCCTGTCCAAATCCAGGGTAAGTTCACCTCCCGGATTTACCTTGTATTCTTTCTTGATCACATCCCGTGCAGTGGGGATCGACTTGAATGCTGCCAATATCAAAATGGCTGCGACGGCAAAACCGAGAGTCTTCGTGTAGGCAAAGGAACGGTTCATTTTGAGTAGTCTATAATGAAAGCGGTTTCATCTCGTAATAAGGCTACGAATATGTTTGCGGTTAGGTTGCAAAGCAGTCGTTATTGGAGGGAATCCTGAAGACAATATCGTAGTTCAAGCCTCCGCTCCTGAACGATTTTGATGGCCAAGGTTACTCTCAAGCGCTTAGACGACAGGTTTCACTTCCTTGCTACGAACAGTAACGGAAATTCGTTGCATTTTGATACCGGTCCCGAAGAAGGGGGCAGTGGTCAGGGGGTCGGACCGATGCAGGCGGTTGCGATGGCTCTTGGCGGGTGTAGTGGAATTGATATCGTTATCATCCTCAATAAGCAGCGCCAGGACTTACAGAGATTTGATACAATCATCACTTATGATCGTGCAGAACAGGAAACCCCTTCCTTGTTTACGAAGCTGCATGTTCATTATGAATTTGAGGGGGAGTTGGATCCAGACAAGGTTCGACGCGCCGTGGATCTGAGTGTCAACAAGTATTGCTCTGTGGCAAAGATTCTGGAAAAGACCGCCCCCATCACCGTGAGTTGGTCAATCAATGGTCAACACTATTCCTTAGAAACCGCAAACTAAATTATCGACTACGATGAGCGTAAATCATGCGAATGCCTCCTGGGAAGGAGATTTAAAATCCGGTAGCGGACAGATCAAAACCGACCGGGGATCCCTTGATACCCCTTTCACATTTGGCTCCCGCTTTGAGGGAGCTCCTGGAATCGGTCCAGAAGACCTAGTGGCGGCAGCCATTTCAGGATGTTTTTCGATGGCCCTCTCGAATGAGCTCGACGGCCGTGGCAACACTGCAAACCGCGTTGACACCCGCGCAACCGTTACCCTTGGGCCAGACCCAGCGGGCGGCTTTCATATTTCAGGTATTGATCTCGTGGTCCGCGCAAATGTGCCTGGCATTGATGATGCTGCATTCCAGGATGCCGCAGAAGCGACTCGGACCGGTTGCCCGATCGCAAAGCTCTATGCGGGTACGACGATCAATCTGGACGCAGCACTTGAGTCCTGACTCTGCTACTTTTTGTCTACTGGTGGTTAGCAGGGGGAAGTGAGTCAGGCGATTCCGTCTACCGTTGTCAATATGACCCTTCTCAAGAGACCTGACTGCCTTTGTCCAATATTTTGGAAGCGGAGAATTCTCTCGCAGGCTTTGATCAAGACCTGCGAGATATTCAATCAAATCGGGCTTACATTGACAGGTATACACGGGCAGAAAGTGGAGGAACGGTTAAGGGAGTTCCTACATCTGCTGAACCGGACGGGTAGACTTGTCGGTAGCTGCCTTGAGGTATGTCTATCTGGTGCGTTTCGTCTGAAGCATTGAAAACGACCAGCGCGTGCTGATCACCTAAACGCCGCTCATAGACAAGCACCCGGCGCTCATCATCCACGGTGAGCCACTTGGTTGCTCCGTCAATAAACAGTCGCTGGTTTGCCTTACGGAGTGCAATCAGTTCCCGGTAGAGGCCGGTCAACTGGTGGTCCGCCAAGACTACATCTGGCCGTCTTTCAAGTCCCAACGGGTGTGTGCGCTCATCCTCAAAGTTATAATCGGGCCAGAGGAGTGGTTTTCGAACATCTGGATCATCGCCACCCCACATCCCCATCTCGTCCCCGTTCCAGATATGGGGAGCCCCGGGCCAGGTGAACTGCTGCACGAGTATCAACTCCTGGATCGCTCGCGTCCTTGCGTCGGGGCGATCCACCTTGAAATCAGAGCTTCCCCTAGGGTGTTGATTGTATTTGTAGAGATTTAGATTGTAGATGCTGGTACTGATTCGGGGTGTATCGTGGCTGGCCGCGAGATTCATCATGGCATTCCAGAAACGCTGGGGAATCCCTGCCATAACGGAGTCAAGATGCGCGACATACTCAGATGCACTCAGATTTGGGGGAGCCTGTGCAAAAAAGCTCCGTGTAGGCATGTACCAGCGATAATTCATCACGGCATCAAACACATCTCCCTGAACCCAGGGAACCGGGTCCGCCATTCGGTGCGGCCATGAATCCCACCAGACCTCCCCAACGAGATAGGCTTCCGGGTTGATGCTCCGAACGAACTCACGATAGTCTCGCCAGAATCCGAGGGGAACCATCTCTGCGACATCCAACCTGAATCCATCCAGCCCATCCTCTGGGTCCCCGTCGCCATTTGGGTCAAGCCATCGCCGAGTAACATTATAGATATGTGCTTTGGGGCCCGGGTGGAGATTGCCCTCATGAGCCCCATGCGTATGATCCTCAGGAACGTCTACTTTTGCCAATTCAGGTAATGATTTTACTCCCACCCAGCCGTCATAGGAGAATTCATTTGTGTCCGGTGTTGCCGGATCGTCAAACTGGTTGATATCATACCAGTCTGCAAACGGAGATTCCTGCTGATTCTCCAAGATATCTTCCCATGCCCAGAACCGCACACCTGTATGGTTCCAGGAGAAATCCAGGATGATCCGCATGTCTCTGGCGTGCACCTCTTGAATCAGTTCCAGAAAGAGGCTGTCCGCAGCGGTCCACTGCCATGTATCTGGATCCAGGGGATCCTCTGAATCTGCAATCTCACGGTCACCGACCGGGTCGGGGCCAAAATTTCGGTCTACATGGCGGTAGTGGCGGGCATCAAACTTATGCAGGGAGGGGGCGTCATTGATTGGATTGAAGTAAAGTGCATTGACTCCCAACTCCTTGAGATAATCCAGCTTCTCCAGGACTCCCTGCAAGTCCCCGCCATAGCGCCGCCACTGCGCGGCGGTATAGAAGTCCTTGTCATTCTCAATGGCCCAGTCGTCCAGTTTGTACCAGTCATGGGTCCAGGGAGTTGGGGCCCAATTTTTCGGCTGTGTGTCAAACCAGAATCCGCGTATATCGCCCGGTGTTGGGTCATTCGTGGGATCTCCATTGCGGAATCGCTCAACAAAAATTTGATACCAGATCGCCTCATCCGCCCAGGACGGAGGATCACTGATCACAGTTTGGGCCTGCAGCGGCAAGGCCAGACTAATCAGAAACAAAAAGCTAACGTAGATACGCATCGGTTCCATCTAACCAATCTTGTCGGGGAGGGCAGAACACGTCCACATCGAGTGTGTCCTGCAGCGCGACAGCTTTGTGAGGGAGATGGGAAGGGATGACCAGTACCTCCCCTTCGTGTACAATGACCTCCTGTTCTCCATTGTCTCCAAGCCAAAATTTCAGGGCGCCACTAAGAACGTATGTCAGCTGCTCATTGTCGTGCGAATGCCATGGTACTACACTATCCTTATCAAGGTAGACATGCGTAATCATCATTCGCTCACCGGTAATGATACGCCGTCCAAGGCCGGCCTTGACCTCTTCAACTGGCATGTCGTCCCATCGGTGAAGCGTTGCCTGTTTGTCCATATTTACGGTCTGGATGGTTCGATAATTGTTGAATGATTCTCGCCTCAAAGATAATGTGAGAGGATCGCTCTAACAAATTAGATTGGTCTCGTTCTCAGTCGGGAGTGGATGGAAGGTTCAACTCGGGGATCTTTCACCGGGGCATAGAATCCCATCTGGTTGTCCGGAGGTGATGATTAGTATTCCGAAAAACCCTTTGGGTAATATCGAGTCAAATTGATCAATTTTAGCTTGTCACATATTCCCGATCAGGCTCCAATAATATTCATCCTTCCAAGCTCAAACGGTCACAAACTCTGCAGGATGACCACTTGTACTCCCGGCGGCAGTTACTATCTTTCGGAGGTTACGCTTTCAGAATACTGGACTCATGAAGCTCATTTCCTTGAAATACTGTGCACTCTTACTGTCTGCCTTTATACTGTTTGGCTGTTCTAGGCAGGAGTCTGCGCGACTCGTATTGACCAATGGCAAGATCGTGACGGTTGATCCATCTCTACCTGAAGTAGAAGCCCTGGCCGTAAGCGGCGATACGATCATGGCGGTTGGCACCTCCGAAGAAATTGCAGCATATATCGGAGGGGAAACCCGGGTCATTGATTTAGAGGGTAAACTGGCCATCCCCGGTTTTATCGAAGGGCACGGTCATTTCCTGGGTATCGGAGAAGCCAAGATGATTCTTGATCTTACGACAACATCGAGTTGGGAAGATATTGTCGCCATGGTTGAGGCCGCTGCCCTTGACGCTGAACCTGGCGAATGGATCACCGGTCGCGGATGGCATCAGGAAAAATGGGATTCCATTCCAGCAGGGACAGTCGAAGGAGTTCCCACCCACCATAGTCTCAGCGAGGTATCTCCTGAGAACCCAGTTCTGCTGCGCCATGCCAGTGGTCATGCCGCATTCGCGAATAGAGCTGCAATGGATGCGGCGGGGATCAGTCCCGAAACTCCCAATCCTGCGGGAGGAGAGCTCGTGCGCGATGTACGTGGAGAACTGACGGGACTCCTGCGAGAGACTGCCGCATATCTCGTGGCAGCTGCACTGGAAAAATCAAGAGAAGGCATGAGCACCACTGAACTGGATCAGGAGCGGCGCACAATGGCACGCCTGGCCGCTGAAGAAGCCCTGACCCATGGGATCACCTCGTTCCACGATGCCGGTGTGGGATTCGGTACTGTGGACTTCTTTCGCGAGTTGGCAGATGAGGGTAACCTTCCGGTCCGGCTCTATGTGATGATTCGCTCAAACAGCACAAATCTGGCTGATCAACTTGCATCCTACCGGATGATCGGATATGGGAACAACCACCTGACGGTACGCAGTGTAAAGCGTTCAATTGATGGCGCTCTGGGCTCTCACGGAGCCTGGCTGCTTGAGCCCTATACAGATATGCCTGGGTCAAGAGGACTTGAAACGGTCGCCGTAGAAGAAATCCGGGCAACAGCAGAAATCGCAAAAGCCCACGACTTTCAAGTGAATATTCATGCGATCGGAGATCGTGCCAATCGTGTGGTTCTTGACATCTACGAATCGTTCTATGGTACGGGGGATGAGGATTTACGCTGGCGAATTGAGCATTCTCAACATCTCCACCCAGATGATATTCCTCGGTTCGGTAGCCTGGGCGTCATTCCAGCGATGCAAGGGGTCCATGCCATCAGCGATGCTCCGTGGGTCTATCGCCGTCTGGGCGAAGAGAGGGCCGCAAGCGGTGCATATCGCTGGCAAACATTATGGCAGACAGGTGCAGTCGTAACCAACGGGACCGACGCGCCCGTAGAGTCGATTGATCCTCTTGCAAGCTATCACGCAACCGTGACCCGCAGGTTGGCTGATGGCTCTGTCTTTTATCCTGAGGAGCGACTCTCCAGGGAACAGGCACTACAGTCGTACACACTCAATAATGCCTATGCTGCCTTTGAAGAGGATATAAAAGGATCGCTTGTTCCCGGTAAACTGGCCGATATTACCGTACTTTCACAGGATATTCTGACGATCCCTGACGAAGAGATTCTCTCTACGGAGGTACTCTACACCATCGTCGGTGGAAACATCCTGTACCAAAGGGACCCATAATTCAGGTTTCTTCGGGTGTGAAGGCCGGAGATATACTGGAAGGGAGCAATCCGGTCACAGTGGTCGGGTGACAATTACTGCAATGCCAGCTAAGGAAGCAACTGCACGTACGACACGTGTAAAATTATCCTAGGGTCGCTAAGTTGTCAACGTGTGTGCACAGAATGAGGGAAATGCATCTACGGCGATGAAGAGTGTGAGCGGTATTTAAATGACCAAAATTTCTACTACCACTGAACCCGGATCCCTGCCTGCATAGCCCTTCCGGCGGCAGGGTACATGAAGATCGTCTCGGACTCTTCCTCGCCTGATATAAATCCCGTTGTGCTGAAGGAGTTGTTCAGCAGGTTCATTGTTTCGAACTCCAGTGCGATCCAGTCTAAGGTATAGGTCACTTTAAAGTCCACGGAAGAGAAGTTCTCCAATCTGATGGAATTTTTATCATCCAGCCATGTGCGGCGCGTACTGCGCACCGTTGCCATAGCCTGGAGTCGATCAAGAACAGGAACACTGATCGCGGCGGATACATAATCACGCGGGATCGCCTTGACAAAATTTCCCCTATTCTCTCCGGAAAGGTATGTCACGTTTTGGAGCGTATAGTTGAAACGAAATAGTGCAAGATTTGGCCTTTCCAGTTGGAGCCCCATCTCAATTCCTCTGTGACGGCTACTGGCAATGTTTTCGTACTGGAAGGTATTTAGATTCACCTCCAACTCGTCCTCCATGTCCATCTGATAGATGCTGAGTGATAGCTCACCATTCAAGTTTCCGGGGATCAACACTGCTCGGTGGTAAAATCCGGTTTCAAGGCTGACACCCCTTTGAGGCTTCAGTTCTGAGTTAGAAATGAATATGGCGAATATTGGGATTAATCTCTGACCAAAGAGTTGATCCAGCGTTGCTGTCTTAAATGATCGTGCTACGTTGGCATACCAGTTCCCTACGTGCCGGGCACTGGCTACATAGCGAGCATTCACCCCCACCTTGGGACTTAACGCAGTATGGACTGCATCCTGCTCTGTCCCTCCTTCAGGTGAGTAGGTATCGCGAATGCGATCATAGCGGGCACCCGCCGACAGCCGCAACCAGGATGTGGGCTCAATGTCATATTGTGCGTATGTAGCTAACGCCGAACGGGAGCCATCCCCCTTGGTTGAAAGATTTCCTCTCGCTCCATCAAATCCGTCAAAGGCCTCAACTGTACCGAATACCATATCATACCATGCTACGTCCAATTGCCCATTTTGCAGATCTGTGCCAATGGTCAAGCGGTCGTGTGCAAACAGTTGTGGAGACACCCATTGTGCGCTCATGAATAAGCGGGAGACATCAAATTCTCTCCACTTTACATCTGCGAATTCCGCACTCAGGGGTAAGGTCCGCGCACCTTCCAGGGTGCGCCTGTTGCCAACCAGAGAGCCACGCAACTCGGACTGGTCACCCAGATTGATTCGACCTTGCAGCGCCAGTCGCTTAGTACTCTCATCATTGTTATCAAATTGAAAGAATGGAGATTGCTGCAGACGATCTTGGGCAATCTGGTCGCTGGTTAGTGGACCGGGAATGTCATAGCTCCGCTGATGCATTGACCCTGATAACGTGACGAGGGCACGATCAGATCGTATCAGGTCAAACCCGAGGCCCAAGCCTCCCAAAGTACGATTGGCATGTTCCCGGTATCCTTCGGTTGATTCGTAATTCCCATAAGCGGAAAGCTTTCTGGCACCAAATGACACCCGTGCGGATCCACTTGCATTGTAGGTGCCAAAGGAGCCCCCAGCCAAGGCCATTTCGTAGCTGGAGGGAGCCTCGGAGTCGGTCACAATATTAATGACTCCCCCGATGGCAGCATCGCCGTAGAGGGATGAGGCTCCGCCACGCAAAATTTCAATGGATTCGATTGCAGCCAGAGGGATCTGATCCCAGTTCACAAGCCCGGTTTCCAGAGCATTGATGGGCTGTCCATCTACCATTAACAGCACGTACTCGGCCTCTCCTCCGCCATAGAATCCCCGCACAATTGGTTGGACATCATATCCAATTCCATCCAACTGCAGTATCGCAAAGCCGGGCATATGCTGTAGTGTTCCCCCCAGGTTTTGAACCCCAGCCAACTGTGAAATTGTTGTGCTTTTCAGCACACTGATGGCTCCTGTAGACTGGGAGCGTATGGACTCGTACCGATCTGCGGTAATAATCAGTTCTTCCATATCCACGACGCTCAAGGTATCAGCATTATCCTGAGCCGAGAGGACTACCGGATATATCAGCGTAAACAGTACTAGAAATCGCGTTATCGTCTTTCTCATGAATGAAACTCCCAAAGTTACCTGTTATTCATACTTGATTTCGTGAATCATGATGCATTTTCTAGCATTCTGAAAGATTGCCGACGAATGCAGGTGTATCTCGTTTTACATCTTGCGGCCACTTTCTACCCATTATTCAAAAACTCGATCTTATTGAAGGACCGACTGGTAAGTTGTGGAAGTTGCTGAGTGAATTTGCTCCCCGATCCAGAAAGTCAATTTTGTGGATTCGCTCCGCTATGTTGAGGTCGCCCTCTATTTCTATATTCCGCTGTTAGCGATATAGCGATAGGTAGCTGCAAATGGAGAAATATCGAATCCTCGTCCCCTTTGTAACGGGTATTTATGTGTCGCTCAACAAGCTTTTCTATCGGCAAATACAGCGACGTTGATCCAGAAACTGCTGCCGCTTATTCCTCTTCTGGGAGCGAGGGTAAATGGCTATGTTGACGCGCTTTACTGTTTTGACATAGTCCTTGATATCCTTTTTCAGATCCTCATCATCCGTGACTATGATTTCTGCGTTGCTCGCGAGAATCAATGCTAATATGTCTTCATCGTCAGATTTAAGTCTCTCCAATTCCAATTCGCTCTTAGCGATTTTCATCTTTCGCTCTGAAATATACCTCGCTTTGCCGCTTTCTCGATATGCTTGAAGTTTTTGTTTGAACCTCTTAGTCCGACCTAGTTCTTGTCCAAGTTTTCCGGTGCCTGTGTAGCAGAGTACGCCATATCCGTACTCTATCCATTTCAAAAGGGGATCCGGCTTTTCTGCAACGATAATTTTGGGTACGACCAAACTCACTGAGTTTGAATCAATTATCGTCGGCGTACACATGTGGCTCAATGCCTAGGTAATCGTCTGTCTCCTTATTGAAGAACTCGCGGTACTTTGCTGGTGCACCCAAAAGATTGCCATTCTCGTCGAATCCTAGCTCGTGAATCGTGGCAGCTGTACCAGTTTTCTCAAGCCATAAAATTCCGACATCCTCGAAGTCCAATATCTCCTTTCGCACACAGATAGACAGCCGGTTAATGATGAAATCAGAGTGCGATTCTACAATGAATTGATGGGGTGAATGTGCTATGAGTTCGGCCAACTGTGCCTGTGCCATCGGGTGCAGATGAGCCTCAGGTTGTTGGAGTAATATTGTCTTGTTCGGCCCTTCCTTACGCATTGCCCTGAGAGCAGGTAAAATTGCATGAATACCAAGGCCAACATCGGAAACATTGAAAAAGTGATTGTTAAACCCGACCTCCAATTCAAAGGATGAGTCTCCTGTACTGCGAATTCGAATTTGGTCAAATAGGGACAATTTCCGGCCAATCTCGGACAATTCCTCGGATTCCCTAGGTTCAATTGGGAGGGCTGTGTTCCAACCGTACTGTCGCTGCTGGGGTTCTAAATAAGGGCTTATACTTTCAAGAATTATTGGACTCCATGGCAGTTTATTGGAGAGGTTTTTTAAGTAATCATTAAGCTCAGTCTTGGGAGACTTATCGGGTGGGGCTGATCCATTTTCGCGAACTTGACCAACTTCTTCTCTGTATGGAAAATCTCCGTGCCTCACTGCAAATGCAAGCCATTGGGATATTTGGCCGTATATGATGTTGTCTGCACTCACCAAGATTTCAAAAGAGCGAGTGGACATTCTCAATTCGCGAGTTGAGTCTTCCCGAGTAATTGTCAGTTCTTCAAGCCCAATTGGTTTTATCTTAACCTGTTCTTCGAAAAGGCCTCTTTTGTTTTTGCAAAATTGAAATAGGAATTCAATACCATTTGCACTTCCACCCAGCGAGAATTTTTTGTGTCCTACCCGGGCAATATTTTCAAGGGCACCCATGCGAAAGGGGGCAATGTTGAATGGGTTGTATTCCATTGCGTTCTGGTTGGCAACCAATCTTGCAAACGCGCTGTAGCAGCCTAGAAGCGTAGTCTTTCCAGAGCTGTTTTCCCCGATTACTACGGTGATTCGTGGTAATGCTACAGAGTGCTCTGCCTCAAAGCACCTAACATTCGACAGACTTATTCTGTCAATCTTGGTCATTTTGAGTCCTTGAAATCTTGGTCAATTTTGTAGCATCAAGTTCATAGAATCAGGACAAATCTCTCTGCGCCGAACAAGGGGTTCAGTAGCTATCTCGATGCAATGACCTTAATACCGTGGATATTTTGAAGGGGTAATCTCCTCCAATGTTCCCAATAACGTCGGGATATAATTCGCTGGTCGGAGCAACGGCTTTTCCGGCAAGCGCTATCTGTAGATATATTTGAGGGATAGATAGTACCCATTCACATGGCAGATCAATCCGAATGGTGACAACATGCATCTAAAATTGCAGGTGTATCATGATGGCTGGATTTTGGGCCGTAGCTCGACCAAGTAGCGAGGAACGAAAGCCTGTTGTGTGATAGTTGCCCCATGGATTTGGTCAATCTCGTACCTGCAATGCTCTCCGTTAGTAACGCTGATGGCATGAAGCACAAGGTCGCCATCTTCTGTACGACGCAATGAATATGGCTCAATGCGATGGATTGATTGTTTGTACTGGAGGTCAACATATAGGTAGTTCACCGCTGCAAAACGGATAGATTCCAAGTATGATTGTGTGGTGCGCTTGACAAGTAAGCTCATGGTAGGTTCTCTGACCACCACTTCACCCGCTGTCATCTTTTCTATGGCAGATAATGAAGGTGGGGCACCGCTTTCAAGCCAGTCAAAAAATTCAGGCAATGCATTGAAATAAGACTCAATTGGAGGAAGTTCTTGAACTTGATGTCTCAGCATTGGAACCCAAGTACGTTCAAGCTCCTTCCTTTTTGATTGCACATCAACAAGCGTTGGGATCGGATTTCCACGGTGAGCACATTTTTTCCGGATTGAATCATTTAGAACAGATAGATTAGGATGTTCCTCATTGCTGCGAAATATATTGATTGCATCATACAGATCCTGTGCTTTAGCGTGTTGTGCCAAAGCGCAAATGTTTTCTGCATAGGCCTCCTCTGGAGGGTAGCACCTTATGAGAGGTTCCCCTTGTGGATTATCGCTATAGCAGTGATGGATAATGCGTACAACTGGCGGCAGTACAATAACATCGTCAAACGTTAGGTCGAGCTTGAGGATTGGGAGTGAGAAATACCCCTTTAATGAGCCAATGGGGCCACGATAACCAATCTTACCCTGGCAAGATTCGGAACCGAGAGCATTTGTGTAAATCTCAAAGTTAAGTAGTTCTTTCGGAATTTCAAGACCAGCTTGCTCAAAAACCCATTCACTGATTTCGCTGAATGTTTCAATGAGAAAGTCACGGCTGAGGTGGGACGGTTCTACAATCGTGAAATCAAGGTCTTCGGAAAATCGATAAGTTTCGTAATGACACTTATGGAAGCTGGTCCCTCCCTTGAAGATCCAGCTATTCTTCAGTGAGGAATGATGATAGATACCGGTTAAAACCCATCCAAGCACATAGTCTTTCTCAATAACATAAGGTTGCAGTCTGCATAAACGTGCGACATTCATAACCTCTTTCTTAATAACCATCTCTTTCGTATTGGAAATCCCTTTCAGGAACCCAAAGGCGCCATTTCGTCACCAGTCGGGGGCATGGAAAGCCGGGAGCAATTTTGGCATTACCTTTAGTCATTCTCTTCTTGCAAGCATCAACGAGATATGTACAGTCTGACATGCGTTCTGCCAGAAAGCCTAGGCGTTTGAAGACGGCTCCATTGCCGAGACGTTCTGCGTAGGAAATCAGTTTTTTATCCTGTCGGCGGTTATGACGTAAGTATTCTCCAAAGCAGGCAATCACATGATCTATCCCACCACAGAACAAGGGGTCATCCAAAAGGTCCAAAATAGTTCGGGGAAGATCTGAGATAGCGATCTTTATATTTTCGTACCATACACACTCAAGGCCAAAAATTTTATTGGGATGAATATGCTTTACAGTGTATCTAAGGCCTAAGTGACGTTGATATCTGGATCTCACGGGCTTTCCAGTGAATACGACCGTGTCGATGAAGATCTGTTCTGTAAGATCCCAATATTCAGTCATGGTTCGACCACCGAGATATGCCGGATCAAATAACGCTGGTACGACCATCCAAGAGTGATTCAGTACCTGTCCCAGATCCATACAGCCGAGTTCTGCTACTGCATAGATTCCTGGGCCAACCCGTCGCAGATAACCCTGACTGCCCCACCGGGAAAGTAATTTCGAAGCGGTGGAACGGTTGACATTGAGGGATCGCCCGACATCGTCAATGCGAACAATATCTCCAGCGGTTCTCAATACAGTGGCCAGTCTAATTCGGCCTTTGGGTAGACTAATCTCCTTGATCATGTCACGTGCAGTATATCATAACTGCAAAAATTCACAAAAACCGGGTATTTTTACATACTCAATGTACTATTCAGATGTATTTCTGATCCCCAAGGTACTATAGTCAAGGAAAAAACTTCCAGAACAAGGGCACTGGTGGTCATATGACTCCGTGTCATCAACTCTAATTGTTGTTGGACCAAATGCGGGAATCCAGTCTTCTCCAGATTTTGGGGATGGTTTGTTGTCAGGCAGAGCACAATCAGTATACTTCAAGTGCAATAATTCACAATAAATGAGAAATTATGCATACGTAATATACTAACGGAATCTATTCTTGAAGAGACTGACCTAGGTTTAGAGTCTTCAGGGCTTCGATTATTTCTCCATGGATTTTACCATTAGTCCCGATGATTCCGCAGTTGTGTTCGAGACCCTTTCCGCAGGAAAAATCCAATTCTTTACCCGTACAATCTGTTACTTTCCCCCCTGCTTCCGTCAGCAAAAGGGCGCCCGCTGCGTGATCCCAAATACGTTCTATATAGTCCCCGCGTGTAGGTAGGCGCATATAGATTTCTGCGTCGCCACTTGCGACGACAGCATATTTTGCTTGGCTGTCCAATCGCTTCCGTTTTGCGGTGATCCCAAGGTGTCCAACAACCCTCTCCACATCTTGGTGTGCACTGTGGCCAGACTCTACACTTTCGCAAATTCGGGCATGCTCCAGATCCTCAGTTGTGCTCACACGGAGGGGAAATTCTCCCCGCCTTGCACCGAATCCCTTCGCAGCCAGAAAAATATTATGGTCCAGATTTGGGCACGCAAGCCCAGCGACTGCCACTTTCCCCTCAATAATCAGGGCCAGAGCTACGGCAAAATGCTCCTTCCGCAAGAACCCTTTCGTACCATCTATGGGATCCAGAGTCCAGAATCGGTCAGAATACGTCTCCGTATTACCATAGTCAATCCATTTCAGAGCACTCTTCATTGAAGTGCCAGGGCGAATCACTTCGAGATGCTTTCCTAAGGTTTCTCGAAGCTCTGACTGTACATCTGACCTCAAAAGCGTACTGTCCTCTTCTGCAATGATCGGATCATCCGGAAACACTTCACGGAGAGTCCGGCATACCAACGCCTGGCTTCCAAAGTCTGCGATTGTCACGGGACTCCGATCCCCTTTTGTAATGGCAACCCGCTCCTGAACAGATCGGCACAATAGTGCTGCCTCGGAAAGTGCGGCGTGCACGGTCTGAAGCTCTATTGAATACGAATCATTCAGCATGATTGATTGGCAGAATCATAGTTCTATAAGATGGAATTTTGTCTAAGAAATGATAGGAGCGATGGACATGATCAACCATGCAGCAATAATGCTGCATGCCATTGGTAATCACCAGATAGGGGACCTTCAGTGTGGCGTTGTAATGCCCAATCTGATTAAACGTATCTTGGCTGAGTTGAACGGACGGCCTTTTACATTCAACAACCATTACCGGCTCAATTCGTCGATCATAGATGACGATATCTGCCCGGTAGTGACGATCCTGTATCGGGATCGCTACCTCAATGCCTACCAATCCGGGTGGAACATCCAAATTCCTGATGAGATACTGGACAAAGTGTTGGCGTACCCATTCCTCGGGAGTCAACGGCACAAAGCGTTTCCGAACCGGGTCCAAAATTACTCTGCGCCCGGCCTGATTACGTACCTCATAGTTATAAGGTGGCAGGTTTAGTTGCTCCATGAAAAGGGAGTAATGGTGGATCCCATAGTCTCTATACGCGTTAGCCGATTCACCTCGGGGTGTAGCGCAGCCCGGTAGCGCGCTTCGTTCGGGACGAAGAGGTCGTGGGTTCAAATCCCGCCACCCCGACAGTTGCCTTTCTCCGTATGCTCATCATTGCGTGCGCCCTTCGTCAGTGGTTCGTGAGATTTGATCCCCGCTGTTAATAGAATCGGGTTTACTAAACATCTCCTTGCGAACCGTTGGTTCAACGTAACCAAGACAAGATTAGACTACGTCACAGATCGATAGATTCGCTCAGTCAGGCGAAAAGATCCATCTGATTAGGATACATGCTGACGTGGATATATGCTCTGCGGAATCTTTTTCTACCACTGGCAAGTAAATTTCATTGCAAATCAGTTTGGAAACCAGACCGATCCCGGCCATGAGACTCATTGTTGGTTTTACTGGAATTCTGGCAATAGTTGGGCTTAGCTCCTGCTCCGTTACTTCAATATTTTCTGAGAATAAGGCCGAGTGCTCTACTGAGCATTTGCATTGCAGTGGTAATCACTCATGCTCTTCCACTCCAGATTCGTGCACTGCCTGTTCCATGGTAGACGGTGAACTAGAGTGCGACACGGTGACACACTCGAGGATCCCAAAGATGTGTGCATCTAGCTCTGGTTTCCAATGTGTTGGCGACATTACATGTTCGGCATCCCCGAATTCGTGTACTGCCTGTTCCATGGTAGACGGCCAACGAAAGTGCACTACGACGACGCTCTGGAAGGACTCAGAAGCGTGCTCATCCAGTTCTGGTCTTCAGTGTGTTGGCGACATTGAATGTTCGAAAACCCCTGATTCGTGTACTGCCTGTTCCGCGGTAGACGGCCAACTAAAGTGCACCACGATAACGTTCTCAAGGGACCCAAAGACATGCACATCCAACTCTGGTCTCCAGTGTACAGGCGACATTGAATGTTCAGCGACCTCTAACTGGTGTACCGCCTGTTCGTGGGTAGACGGCAGGAAAGAATGTCATGCTACTACTTCTAATTCAAGGATCGTAAAAGTGCAAAGCTGACCTCACATGCACTGGATTGAATCAGTGTTGTGCGGGTAGCTGTGCTTTCATCAACTCTATGTCCGAGCCCAGGAAGAGTGTGTGTTCCTGGTTATAATTCCCTATTCCGACGCACTCGGTCAGTGGTTCTTTATCAAGCCCAATTGGTTTGTTGAATCTGTGTTTGGTAGTATTGGATTCGATATTTGTGACTAATTTCACTTTCGTTGAATCTCAATTGGGTTACCCCTGGCGGCATGAAGCATACTGACGAATATCGTTTTCAGGGGCTGGTTTTCTGTATATGAATCGTCACCGCATTGCCTTTCTAATTGTGGTATTGACCACGATCGGCTGCCAACCTGCCTCCGATACCCCCAACGTAATCTTGATCATCACGGACGATCAGGGATGGGTAGATCTTGGCAGCTATGGGTCAGATGTTCTGTCAACTCCGCACCTTGACGCATTGGCTGCCAATGGTCTTCGTTTTACGGATTTCTATACGGCTGCCGCTTCCTGCTCTCCATCCAGAGCCGCCTTTCTCACGGGGATGTATCCGCAACGGATCGGTATTCCCGGAGTCTTGATGCCACAGTCCAGACGCGGTCTGCATCCAGACGAACGAACTCTGGCAGAAATGCTCAAAGATTTGGGCTACGCCACTGCGATCTACGGTAAATGGCACTTGGGCCATGACTCTCTACACCTACCTCTACAACACGGTTTCGATGAGTACTTTGGAATCCCGTACTCCAACGACATGACGCCGGATGCAATAAAGAATCCCAATCCACCTGCCAGACAGCACCCGCCGATCCCACTCGTTGAAGACTACAAGACCATTGAGCTGGAACCGGACCAATCTCAACTGACCCGGCGCTATACCGAGCGTGCAATGGACTTCATAGATGCCAATTATGATACCTCTTTCTTTCTGTATCTCCCTCACACGTTCCCGCATGTTCCGCTTTTTGTTTCAGACGCCTTCGAGGGGCAATCCGGCGCCGGGCTTTATGCAGATGTGATTATGGAAATCGACTGGTCAGTAGGTCAGATCATGGAGGCGCTCAAGCGGCATGACCTGATTGAAAATACGCTCATCATCTTTTCGTCAGACAATGGCCCGTGGCTCATCAAGGGAGACCACAGCGGACATGTTGGCCCACTGCGCGAGGGAAAAGGGACCACGTTTGAAGGAGGACACCGGGTGCCCCTGCTGGTGTCCTGGCCCGGTGTAATCGCGCCAGGTGTCACTGATGCCATGGTTTCGGCAATAGATGTGATGCCAACTATCGCAGCATTTACCGGGGCACCACCCGGACCATTTCCATTTGATGGGCAATCATTGGTCAGCGTTATCCATGGGGGTGCGTCTCCACATGAGGCACTGTTCTTCTACCAGGGACACCAACTTCATGCAGTTCGATCCGGCCGGTGGAAATTGCATGTGCCGCATCACTACCGGAGCATCCATGGTGCAACGCTTTCAACACCGACCTTCCAGGGAGCCTATCGGCAGGATTCGATCGGGTTATCGTTGTTTGACCTGCAGTCAGATATTGGAGAAACGACCAACCTCGCTGATTCTCATCCAGGTGTCGTGGATAGACTCCTTGGGTATGTGAACACTATGCGAGAGGATCTGGGGGATAGACTTACAGATACCGTGGGGAGTGGCCGCCGTCCACCACTGGTCTTGGAATAGCAGCTGGAAGGTATTCGTCTGGAAGGTCCATCTTTATCTTCAACCTGAATATCTCCCAACCAATCAGATCTTGAATCAGATGCAGTATGTGACCGCATTTCTCCCAACTTACATTCTCTAAACTTGGGAAGTTCTGGTACAAAACAATCGTAAGCGGAATAAATTGCCAGCACAGGCAATCTTGCAACCCCAGGTAAAGCAGTTTCCCAGTGTTGTTCTGCAATTTTCACAATCTCTGCGATTCTTCGATTGGTTGGTCTTGCTAGCGTAAGATTCGCGTTTCTCGTTCTCCACTCTACAAGTTTTTTGAGGACATAACGAATCAATGATTTTGGGTCACTGCCACTGCACTGTATTTCTTGAATAAACCACAGAAAATCTGTCTTGAGTTCAGCGGGGCGTATGTTCCCCAGATAATCAAGTTTGATGTCATTCACACCGCTCCGAAAAAAACTCGCCCCCACGGTGGAAGTGCTGCTCACTGGGTAAGCGATCGCGGCAAAATCAAACGACACAATCCCAGCAAAGCGCTCCGCATGCATGTAGGCAACTTCGGGGAATTCGGTGTGGGCCAATCTGGACGGGTTCCAAAACACACTATACACATTCTGGGTATGTGTAACGTTTGCTTCGCCCATGGCCAATGCCCGGGCATCTACTTCTCCTGTCAGGAAGTCTACCCCATACTTGGCAATCCGCTGCGCTGACGCAGGGGGCAGATCATGGTGATAAATACCAGGAGATAAACTGTGTGTCGAAAATACATTCGGAATCACAAGGTCAACGGTTATACCCCCAAACCTATTGAGCTGACGCCTCAGCGGTTCGCAAATACGCGAACAGGTCCTGAATTTCCTTGTCGGACAGCACAGAGAGCAATTCTTCCGGCATTAATGATTCCTCGGAAACCTCCAATGATTGTATTTCGGTGCGGTTCAGCACGACATCCTTCTGCCCTATGGGCCGGAGTATAACTTGGCGGTCACTTTCACCTACCATGGTACCTACATACGTACGTCCGCCGCGGGTCGTTGCGAGCACCATCCGGTAATCGTCTTGGATGAACTCATCCGGGTAAATGAGATTGCTGAGCAGGTAGTCTACATCTGTCCGATTGGACCCCGTTAGGTCTGGGCCTATAAGTCCGCCGACACCATTCATTTGGTGACATGCCCCGCAGGCCTGCGCAAATACAGTCTGTCCATTGGCGGCATCCGCTGCCATTCCAGACGTTACCAGAGTGTGATATCGGGCGTAAGCCGCGGCTTTATCTCCTGGAATCTCGTCAATCGGTCCCCAGATTTCTACAAAACCACTTCCCACGACACGCCGCATTTGCCGAGCGATCCAGACAGGAATATCATTCCGCTGGATTGAACCATCACGGAGTGACTCAACCAGCATCCATCCGTATACTGGACGCGATGCCATGGTTTGAATGATGGCCTCTTTGTCGTAGGGGGTTGCGTCCACGTACATTGAGAGCACAAGTTGCCCCAGCTCCTCGTCATTGAAAGCTGCGACTGCCTGGATTGAGGCAGTTCGCATATTCGGGTCATTAATCAATTCAAACAGGGCTTCTCTGAGTGCATCAGGTTGTGATGGTGCAAGTGCCGTCAACGCGGCAATCCGCCGCTCCGAAGACAAAGAAGCATTCATCACCTCAGTCATAAGGGCGCGTTCAGCCTCGGCATCACCAAATAGCTGGGCAACTGTGGTTGCCAGTACACGGGTTTCACGTTTGCGTCGCAATCTCCGGTAGGTACGGTCCCAGTCTTTGGGTGCTTCTATATCTCCCGCACCTTCCAGGCCCGCCAGCATTCCACGCAACAGATGCTCATTCCGGCTTGCGTGAAGTGCGGCTAGCAGTGGAGACATATGTCCGGCTCCAACCAGTCGCCGCCCCACAAACTCTGTCATTTTCGGATAGTCATTCGCATCTTCAATAAGCAAAAGTGCACGTTCAGGTGCTTCCGTCACCAGTGGTTCAAAACCTGTCCACAGTAAGGTTGGAATGTTTGGATCTTCGCCGTCCTCCGGGTAGTTCATCAACGCCTCAATGATTGGCCAGCGCCCCTCATTGGGGATCCGCTGAAGCATAGCTGCGAGGTATTTACGCACGACTGGAGAGTTCTCCCTTTCGGCAAGTTCCTCAAGAGTCAGCAGAACTTCAGGATCTATTGCGTCCTGTTCCGTGATCAATCGAACGCCCCAGGCCCTTATGTAGGGTTCCCTGTCCTGCAGTGCATCCGAAAGAGATTCAAGCGAGAAATTGCCTGTTATGTACAGCGACCACAGCGCACGCAGTCTGAGTGGCGTTGTGGCACCAGTTTCATAAAGTGTGTTCAGATGTGTCAGGGCTGAGGCGTCCAGCACACGCACACTCGCACGGTACTGCAATATTACACGGGCGCGTCGAGCATGCCAGTCACTTCGACTATCCTGAAGCTCCGCTAGCTCAAGGTCACTGAGCTGACGCAGATCCCCATAACGACCATCCCATTCCACGGCATGAGACTCTGATGGTGTAATTCGAAAGATCCTCCCGGTATCCTTGTCCAAAACGTCCCCGCCACAGATGTCCGCGTCGTGCCAGTCAAGAACATATAGTGCTCCCTCTGGGCCTATCTCCATACTAAAGCCAACCCATTGGGCATTATGTGCCATCATAAACTCATCTCCGTGACTGGCTATGAACCCACTACGACTTGGATGTAGTACATCACTCAGGACTGCGTGCTCATGAATATTGGCCATGAACAGGCGCCCCGTTTCTTCCGGAGCAAATGCATCAGATTGATAAATGCGGGCGCCCCCATGCGCCGAACGGTGTCGGTGGTCTACTATAGGAGCAATATCTTCGTAAATATGGGGGTTTAAGTGAGTGCCACCCTGCCGCATGTAGATCCCGCCTGGGGTCACATGGAAAACATGCGGGATCACACAGGCGCTTATAAAGAGTTCACCATGTGCGTCGTAATCAATTCCCCAAGGGTTACTGAAGCCATGTGCCACTGTTTCAAACTTGTCTTTTATTGGATGATAGCGCCATACGCCACCATTGATTTCCACACCGTCGGCTTCCAGTAGGTCTTCCGGGAAGGCATCTTTATGTCCGTAGAGCTGTGCTTCTGGCCCTGGTTTTCTTATAACCGATGAGGTGGCAAATCCCTCAAGACCATAGAGCCATCCATCTGGCCCCCAGTGAAAACTGTTAATTGTTTCGTGCCTGTCCCGAATTCCCCAGCCGGTAAGGCGGATCTCAATGTCATTGACGTCGGCACGATCATCACCATTGAGATCGGGGATAAAGAGCAGGTGGGGCGGGGCGCCAAGAAAGACCCCACCAAAGCCCACAGCCAGTGCACTCGGGAAAGCGATCCCTTCCATAAAAACTTTTCGAACATCTGCAGTGCCATCGCGATCGGTATCTTCCAGAATTACGATGCGGCTATCCCCAGACCCAGAGAATCCTGTCTGACGTGATTCGTAGTCCCGATTCTCTGCTATCCACAACCTTCCCTTATCATCCCACGCAAAGGCCATGGGCTGCGTGAGTAGTGGTTCACCGGCCCACGCGTTAACCTCGTAGCCCTCTTTCAGAGTCATCATCTCTGCTGCTGCCACTGGGGTAAGGAACTCTGCTTCGCGCGCTTCCTGCTGCGCCAATCCCCAGAGGGACGCGGTGGAATACATTGCACCGGAGCGATCGGCATAGTCCTCCCATTTTGCCCGCATCGTAATGTCACTCATTTCTCCCGTATACACGAGTAAACGGTGCCGGATGGTTTCCGTATTACCGGCTTCAATGGTCCAGTTGCCAAGTCTGGCACGAACGGGCCCTACTCCCAGTTGACCATCCACACGCCAGGGTTGTGGGAAATCCGCATTATCAGGATGATCAAATATGGCTACATGGGCCATATCTTCGCGTCCCGGCAGCGCAAGACCGACATCCATCCACATGGCCCGCTGGCCCTCAGCAAAATGATTGCGCTGTCGTGCAGCATTCACTGCACGCCCTTCCATACCCGGGGCCCAGGGCATCCGTAGAAACAGCCCGCTGTAATCATATTTGCCGACCAAAACGTCATTGATGGCCTTGCCCGTCCAAGTCAAATCCAGTACAACGGTACTGTCTGTCTCGTACATAGTCCAGTTCTGGGTTTCTTGGAGAACAGGATTGCCGTTCTCATCAAGTAGATCATAGACGGTAGCCCAGCCAATCGTGTCTCCGGCGGCTCTGGTTACTATCACAGTATCTCTTTGCCAATAATCTCCCTCTGGGTGGTGGAAGTAATCCCGACCATTCAGCCGTGTGAAGCCCCAGTACAGGCCAGTCTGATGGCGATGATGGTCGGGACTGAATTGTGTCACTGAGGTCGCCCCATCCGGGGTCAGGATCGGGTGCAAAAACGGTCTGAAGTCCTGCGCAGACTGCACTACCAGTGCAGTATCGCCACGCACGTCATTCAGTACAATAACCTGATCATCCGTTTTTAATGCCCTCAGGCGAGAAATCTCGGTTACACTGGATGTGCAGCCCGCAAGGGCAACAACTATTATTGGAAACAGGTTTTTCATAGGTGGATTATCCGTTAGGGAAACCTCGTTCAGTATCTTTTTACACCCAAGCCACCAAAGAAAGTGCTGTTTTCATCCGAGTCCCTGAAGATACGGATGAACGGCTATGTTCTATACCGATAGCCTAACACAGCTGGCTACAGTGTCTGGGGTCCGTACATGATCTTCAGCACAAGGTAGTGACCAAGAGGGTTTATTTCTGAGGTTTCTGGGTATACAACTGAACTATCAGATTGGACAACCCGGGTTTAATTGGGAATTAAATACCTAAGTACCCCGCCTGATTAGAGTAACGCCATTTAATCCTCGCCCCATGACCACGTTTTGTACGTCCACCTGCCTGTCATTGTCTTTCATCCGTAGGAGGTACACCACACTAGGTAGGGAACTGCCATTCCACCGCACTTGGTGTATCCCATTCGTAAATGGAGGTTCGTCACGATCGCAATTCTTCGTTCCAGCGCATCAAACGATCTTGATCCTAACTATCTTCGGCGCTTTGTTGCCAATTGTCAATTTCACTGATTACTCTTGAAACCAAAAACCCGAGGTTCTTTACAATTGTCTACAGCTTTACTGATCGCTTCAGAAATGGAAAACTTCTAACTTTTGCCGATCATATTTAAAATCCTCGATCACTCCGACTCGTGCTTTATCAGCATCCCCTACAAAAGACAGCAGATGGATGTAACGTCTATGTTGGAGAATCAACTAATTTCGGACTCCCACGTAGATGTCGTTGACAAACTCCTTGGGTAGGTGAACACGATACGGGAGGATCTCGGGAGTAGGATCATAAACACCGCGGGGAGTGGCCGGTGTCCATCGCTGGTCTTGGAATAGCAGCCGGGGATATCCGTCCAGAAGCTCCCCTTTCAGGTTTGGGATGAACACGATCTTTTATGGATGATCCTATTCATCTGGCAAATCCCAGTCAAAATTCGTAAAGGCGTAATACTCTTCCGACCCTGAGAGTCTACCCAGATAAAGTGCCAGTTCCCGTAGGTGATAATCCCCCCACATTACACTTTCCCCATTCGCAACGGACGAACCCTCCGGCACATAATCCCATCGCCGGGGCCAATGGTACACACTATGCAGAAGCAGACCCTGATGATTTGGGTCTGTGCTCAGATAAGGTTCATCCAGCAGCGTAGACGCAATCTTGCGCCCGGCCATCAAATACTTCCTGCCCGATTGTGGACCCAGAATTTTTCCGAAGCGCAAAAGACCCTGCGCAGTGATTGCAGCCGCAGAACTGTCTACCGGTTCCCATTCATTGAATGGATCTGCGTCCTGCCGGGACCAGTCTCCCAGATTTTTCAGACCCGGCGCGCCTGTATCCCAATAGGGGACTCCACAGGTCGGTGAGTTTTGAATGTAGTAGTCAGAAGTCCATGTGAGTACGTTGTGCATTTCATGTTCAATGTCCCCGTACTTTGTCTTGTAGCGTTCGGTAAGCAATTGAAAAAATTCCAACAACTCAGCATACCCCAGAATAATCCATGCCAACCCCCTGGTCCAGGTGGTGAACGGTGAATATCCCTGTTGGGTGCTTGGACACCTGTAGGACCCAGTGCGCACATTGAAAATCGCTTCGTGAGCGACCCGCCCCGCCTCCGCGTATCCATCACGGTCCTGAAAGGCCGAAGAAACAATGTAACGGGAGGTTGTGCGTATGTGGGCAACTGCCCGATCCAGTAACTCAAACATTTCATCTTCTTCTCCCCGCAAGACACCTCCCAACAGATGGGCAATCACCAATGCGCGGAGGGAACGAATGGTGTCCGCAAAAAGAGAATGCGGGCCGTTGAAAGAATGGATGAATCCAAGGTTTTCGCCGATATCCGTCCAGCGATGTGCCTGAACAATCCCACTGGTGATTAGCGCGTGAACATAGTATCTACGCTCCCACTCATTGTGCGGGATCATGCCTTCATCCATCTGACGAAGGAGTGTGCCAAACGTACTGGTGACCGTAAATCCATGATCGTGAACACCAAAGTTTGTGGTCTGGGGCAGGATTTGCTGAATGGTCGCCTCACGTGCATAATTCAATAATTCCTTCGAGTCAGTCGCTTCAGCCTGCAGAAGCATGGATCCTATTCGGAAGCCGCGAGTCCAGTCTGTCCAACTCTGAGAGGTATAGTGCCCGTTCTGGGTATAGACCAGCGCATGATGGGTTTCCGTTTCATCTGCTGCCTTCTCAATTGCCCACAGCTTCTTTTCAGATGCTTCCCACATCCGTTCCAAAGGCTTTTTGAAGGCCTCCAGGGGAATCAGCTCTTTTGTCTCAATCATACGATTGTCTCGTCCTGTCCATCGGGTAGATAGCGGGTATGCTCAGTCAGGTTAAACGTGCGGGTTTCCTGGGCATAAATATAATACTGGGTCTCAATCCCCTGAGAGGTTTTCTCAAGGAGGATCCATGAATTGACCCCATCGTGCGAAAAACGCCCGCGATCCGAGGTAGCAGTTCCAGCAACAGAGACCAGTATTCGACCTGGAGTGGTATTGCAAAACTCTATATGAGGCAGGTGCCAATGACCGGCGCAAACCACATCCACGCCACACTCGACAGCTGCCTGTAAGAGCTCCGCTCCTTTGCGGGCCACATCCAGCTCTTTGGATGGATGAAAAACCAGCAACGGATGATGAACTGCGAGAACCTTAAACGCATCAGGAGGCTGTCGAAGGAAATAATCGTAGACCCTCTCGATCTGCTGCGTCGTGCAGCGCCCTCCCTTGACCGTGAGGCCGTGTGCAGTATTTAGTCCCAGTACGGCCAGACCTTCACGAGAGATATTCTTCTCAAGATCTTCTGAGATCCACTTTTTATAGCGCAGGAACGGATTGAATACCCGGAGCTCCGGGTGATGCCACCAGGCATGAGCATCATGATTTCCTGGAATAACAAGCAGCGGCTTCGGGAGTGCACTAAGAAATGCTCGCGCCGCCCTGAATTCGGACCTCCTTGCCCGCTGAGTCAGATCACCCGTAATGATAACCGCATCGCATCCTGCCGTACGAATGCTAGTAATCAGGTCTTCCTGTATATGCGCAGAAGAAAGCCGCCCAAAGTGTAGGTCGCTAATATGTGCAACCCGCATGTCCGTGACAGATTCGAAGGTAGATCTGTTAACTAGAGTAACAGACTAAGGGGCGATTCCAGCAGTTCTTTCACGGTAGCCATAAACTGAGCTCCTACAGCCCCGTCAACTACCCGGTGATCACACGAAAGCGTGAGCTTCATCCGCTTACCTGGCACGACAGAACCATTTTCCACAACAGGCGTGTCTCGTATCCCACCAATGGCAAGGATACAGGCATTCGGAGGATTAATGATGGCGGTGAACGACTCGATCCCAAACATGCCCAGGTTACTGGTGGTAAAGGTAGACCCCTCCATCTCATCCGTGGCCAGCTTTTTATCTCGTGCCCGCACGGCCAACGCTTGAATTTCCTGGGCAATGGCCGCGACACTTTTCTGTTGGACATCACGAATCACCGGCGTGACCAATCCATCCTCAATCGCGACAGCGACCCCGATGTCTACATAGTTGTACTTGAGAATCACACCATCTTCGGGAGCATACGTGACGTTCACATTTGGATGCTGCACCAAGGCATTGGCACAAGCCTTAGTTACAAAATCGTTGAACGAAACTTTGGGACCACCTGATTTTGCCAGATAATCATTCAGCATAGTACGCTGAGTGATCAGAGCAGCTACATCTACATCCGAAGTTAGATAGAAGTGAGGCGAAGTGTACTTGCTTTCGGCCAGTCGCCGGGCAATCGCCTTGCGCATCTGAGAAATGCGTACGCTTTCAATGCCACGGTCCGCTGCAAGAATACGTGCAGATGCGGGAACAGAAGCGGGCGTCCGAGCAATTTCTGCCTCCACATCTCGCTTAATGACGCGTCCACCAGGACCGGATCCTACTAGGTTGGCCAACGGAAGGCCATGATCAGTCGCCATTCGCTTGGCCAGCGGCGACGCTTTGGTTCGCCCATTGGAGGTTGCGGCAGTTGCCTTTTTTTTCTTCTTATCCGCAGGAGGAGTTTCGGCTGCAGTTTCGGCAGATGGAGTAGGTGCAGCAGCATTGGACTCATGTTCTGCGATCAGCTGTGATACATCCTCTCCGTCATCCCCGAGAATGGCGATCAGACCTCCAATCGGCAATGCATCCCCCGCCTTGGCAACTTTTTTGAGCAATACGCCATCGTCGTAGGCTTCAACATCCATGGTGGCCTTGTCCGTCTCTACCTGTGCGATCACATCCCCAGCGGCAATCTTGTCTCCTTCCTCAACGGACCATTCCACCAAGACACCTTCTTCCATGGTGTCCGTCATTTTCGGCATTTCTATTGCAATCGGCATAAGTCAATCCTTGAAGCGGGAAGAAAACTAGTCAAGATACATAACCTCACGGCAGGCACGGTAGACATCCTCCGAACTCGGCATATAGTATTCCATCAGGTTTTTTGCATACGGAGCAGGCGTATCCTTGGCCGTGACCCGACCTATGGGTGCATCCAGGTCATCGAATGAGCGTGCTTGGATCTGGAACGCGATCTCAGAGGAGATACTCGCAAATGGGTTACTCTCGTCAACGATCACGCACCGGTTTGTCTTCTTGATGGATGCTATCACGGTCTCCCAGTCGAAGGGACGGATAGTGCGCGGGTCAACTACTTCTGCAGCATAGCCATCCGCTTCCAGCATTTCGGCGGCTTCCAATGCGCGCCAATAACTCTTATTATGTCCAATGATGGTCACAGCATCCCCTTCGCGGGCAATTCGTGCTTTCCCAATCGGGATGATGTAGTCCTCTTCATCCGAAACCTCTCCACGCATCCCATACATGAATTCACTTTCCAGGAAGATCACTGGGTCATCATCCCGAATTGCTGATTTGAGCAGTCCCTTCGCATCATCTGGATTGGAGATGGAAATCACTTTCAGTCCGGGGAAGCAGCTGTAGAGAGCTTCTACCGACGTATTGTGGGTTGCTGCCAGTTGCCCTGCAGCACCATTGGGGCCGCGAAAGACAATCGGGAAGGAAAACTGTCCGCCTGACATATAGCGGATTTTCGCAGCGTTATTGACCAGTTGATCCATTGCCACGAACGCGAAGTTCCAGGTCATGAATTCAATAATGGGCCGCAGCCCATTCATGGCTGCTCCAAGTCCCAGGCCTGCAAACCCGTTCTCACTGATTGGCGTATCAATCACGCGCCGGTCTCCGTAGCGGTCACGCATCCCTTCGCTGACCTTATAGGCACCGTTGTATTCGGCGACTTCTTCTCCCATGAGGAAGATGTCCTCATCCCGGTCCATCTCTTCGACCATCGCGGCGCGAATGGCCTCTCGAAGTTGTAATTCTGCCATCGTTCAAATCGTCAGGAAAGGAAAATCTTTCTGCGTATATACATCATCGTAGATCGCTTCCAGTGGAGGCAACGGGCTCTCATCAGCAAACGTAACCGATGCAGCCACCTCTGCTTTCACCTCTACATCCAACACATCCAACTCCTCGTTCGTCATCAGCGTGTTTTCCAGGATATAACTTTTCAGGCGAAGGATAGGGTCTTCATTCTTCTTTGCTTCCAGTTCTTCTTTGGTCCGATACTTTCCGGGGTCACTCATAGAGTGTCCTCGGTAGCGATAGGTTCGGATCTCCATCAAAGACGGTTTTCCTTCACGTGCCAGCGCGACGTGGTCCCGCATCGCGTGGCAGACACTGAATACATCCATCCCATCCACTAGGGATCCTGGCATGGCATAAGAGATTCCCTGTTTGAATAGATCTGTCTCGGCAGCGGAGCGGTCAACCGCGGTTCCCATCGCATACTGGTTGTTCTCAATCACGTAAATAACTGGCAGCTCATAGAGTGACGCCAGATTCAACGCCTCATGAAAAGCCCCTTGCCAAACGGCTCCGTCCCCCAAATAGCATACACACACGCCTCCGTCATTTTTGTACTGATGTGCAAACGCAATGCCTGTGGCAACGGGAATATGAGCGCCCACAATACCGTGCCCACCAAACAGTCCTTTTTCCTTGTCGAAAAAGTGCATGGAGCCGCCCTTTCCTTTTGAGCATCCATCCGCACGCCCAAACAGTTCGGCCATACACTCGTTAGAGGACATTCCTAGTGCCAGTGCGATACCATGGTCGCGATATGCCGTGATGACAGAATCCAAACCAGGTTTTAACGCGTAGACCGATCCGGTGGAGATGGCTTCCTGACCAATATATAAGTGTAGAAAACCACCAATTTTTTGCCTGCCATACATCTGCGCTGATCGCTCCTCAAAGCGTCGCTGCAGGAGCATGTTTCGATAGATATCGCCAATGTCTGCTACGCTCAGTCCGAGATCCGAATGAGTAAACCTGTCCCCTGGATAATTCCGAAAGGTAAGTTCAGCCTCGATAGTATCATAGGAGGCTTCCGAATGGCCGTTCTGCAGCACTTTGCTTTTTGTCTTCAAAGCCATGGCATCAGGATAAGTCAGATATCTACTTGCATTTTATCAAGTCCAACCCCTGTGTACCCTTTTGGAGCATTTGGGATCCCCACAATCTGTAGGGCTCCCTGCTGAGGACAATGAATCGTACTCTCGTCATTATCCCAACCTATAACGAAGCGGAGAATATTGCTTCGGCGCTCCGCCGTGTTATGGAGCAGCCGTCCGATCTGGATGTTTTGGTTGTGGATGATGGATCACCGGACGGTACCGCAGAGATTGTCTGCCATACGCAGTCAAGCTATCCGGGGCGGATTGACCTTCTGGAACGTTCCGGGAAGCTGGGACTGGGAACTGCCTATCTCGCCGGCTTTGCCCATGCACTGAAGCATGGATATGAGGTTATTTGCGAGATGGATGCCGATCTTTCTCATAACCCCAATGATCTGCCGACCCTGATTGGGGCGATCAAAACCAATCAATGCGACCTGGCAATCGGCTCCAGGTACCTGAAAGGCGTACGAGTGGTGGACTGGCCACTTGGTCGATTACTGCTCAGCTATGGAGCAAGCTGGTACACACGCATTGTCACGGGATTGCCCGTCTATGATGTCACTGCAGGGTTTGTAGCCTACCACCGCCGCGTGCTTGAATCCGTGAACCTGCAAGCGGTCCGCAGTAACGGATATTCATTTCAGGTAGAGATGAAGTATCGTGCCTGGAAAAAGGGCTTTCGCCTGTCCGAAATCCCCATTGTGTTTACGGAGCGAACCGAGGGCCAGAGTAAAATGAGTTCGGCCATTGTTCGCGAAGCTGCTTTCAAGGTTTGGGAGCTGCGTATACGCTCCCTCTTTGGAAAACTCTAACTTCTTCCATCTTCTTAATTATCTATACATATAATCGTTGATCATGTCCTATGTGCACTTGGCTTCACCCAAATCGGGGGAGCCTATCCAATTCTCCGAAGGAGCTCTGCAGGTCCCCAACAACCCGATCATTCCCTTTATTGAGGGGGATGGGATTGGGCCAGACATCTGGGCGGCTGCCCGGTTTGTACTTGACCGTGCGGTTTCCCATGTATATGGAAATGAGCGGACCATTCACTGGTTTGAGATCTATGCCGGAGACAAAGCGCAGCGTAAGTTCAGTGAATGGCTGCCGGAAGACACTCTGCAGGCAATCCGGGATTACCGTGTTGCGATTAAGGGGCCTTTGACGACACCGGTTGGCGGCGGAATTCGGAGTCTGAATGTTGCGCTGCGCCAAAGGCTAGACCTCTATGCGTGCGTGCGTCCCACACAATATTTTTCAGGAGTCCCGTCACCCGTCCGAAATCCTGAACTGGTTGATATGATTATTTTCCGCGAAAATGCCGAAGATATTTATGCCGGGATTGAATTTGAACACGGGACAGAGGAGAATCGGCGATTCCAGGATCTGTTTCAGGAAGTCTTCCCGGAGCGCTTTTCAAAGATCCGCTTTCCAGAAAGCAGCGGGATTGGAATCAAACCCGTCTCAGAAAAGGGGACTGAGCGGATCGTGCGGGCTGCGATTGAGTACGCGATTACCGAACGCAAGCCCAGTGTCACGCTGGTCCACAAAGGCAATATCATGAAGTATACCGAGGGGGCATTCCGTGACTGGGGATACAAGGTCGCTGCAGACCAGTTTGGGGCAACGCCGCTGGATGGCGGCCCCTGGCATGTACTTCGTCGGGATGGGCATGAGGTGATCATTAAAGATGTCATTGCGGATGCATTTCTGCAACAGATTTTGACCCGGCCCAAAGAGTACAGTGTCATTGCTACCATGAATCTGAACGGGGACTACATCTCGGATGCGCTTGCAGCACAGGTCGGAGGGATTGGGATTGCTCCTGGAGCCAATATCAACTACGATACCGGATTGGCCCTGTTTGAGGCAACCCACGGAACCGCGCCCAAGTATGCAGGACAGGATAAGGTCAATCCGAGTTCTGTATTGCTTTCCGGTGAAATGATGCTCCGGCATCTGGGTTGGAAAGAGGCAGCGGATGCCGTCATCGGTGCAGTCGAAAAGACGATCAGCCAAAAGCGTGTCACCTATGACTTCCACCGGTTAATGGAGGGAGCGACCCTGCTCAGCTGCAGCCAGTTTGGGCAGGCGCTGGTTGAAAACCTGAATACCTGACGCTGGAAACGTGCAGTTAAACTGGCTCGGTACAGGCTGGACAAAATCTATACGAAACGCAGCCCGTCAATCGTTCTTTTTCCCAGTTTTTTCTGGCACGGTAACTGCAAATAGGCGTAAAACGGAGTTTAATTCAGAATTAGCTTATGATCGAGGTCCAAAATCTCAGTAAATCGTACGGTCCTGTTGAGGCCGTGCGCTCAATATCTTTTCGGGTAGATCAGGGGGAGGTCGTTGGCTTTCTGGGCCCAAACGGTGCGGGAAAGTCCACGACCATGAAGGTTATGACCGGATATCTCCCGCCCAACGAGGGGACCGTTCTCGTGGATGGCATGGATATCCGTAAAGAAGCACTCCCGGTACGGGAGCGGATAGGTTACCTGCCGGAAAGTACTCCACTGTACGCAGACATGATTACCTACGATTACTTGGAGTTTGTTGCCGCAATGCGCGGCATTTCCGCAGAGGATCGTCCGGCACGTATTCGGGCAATGACCAATGCGTGCGGTCTGCATGATGTCCTTTCAAAGCGTGTGGATGCGTTATCCAAGGGGTATCGACAGCGGGTTGGCTTGGCCCAGGCAATGATCCATAACCCTCCCATTTTGATTTTGGATGAGCCAACGAGTGGTCTGGATCCAAACCAGATTGTCGAAATTCGTGAACTCATTCGGGAGATCGGGAGAGAGCGGACAGTAGTGCTTTCCACACATATTCTATCTGAGGTGCAGGCCTCCTGTGACCGCGTGATCATTATTGACAACGGAGTCCTGGTGGCCGACGGAACCCCCGAAGAGCTTCGTTCCAGCCTTTCAGGAGGCGAGCAGGTCTCCGTCACTTTGCTGGATAATGAGGAGGAGGTCGCATCCGTTCTTGGCTCCTGGGATCCAGCCGAGGTGGTTGAGCACGGCACGGACGACAATGGAGAGACATACTTCAGGCTGAACTCCTCAAGTGATATCCGGGCGGACTTGTTTCGGCTGGCCGTGAGCCATAACTGGACACTGACTGGCCTGCACCGAGAGGGCAAGAACCTGGAAGATGTCTTCCGGCAATTGACCAGTGGTTAATTCCGGACAGGTACATCCAAGACTTTAGACGAACTATGCATCAAACCTGGATTCTTACAAAGCGTGAATTGAGGGCCTACTTTGATGGGCCAGCAGCGTACGTGGTATTATGTGTATTCCTGGCCATCACAGGCTGGTTTTTCAGTAATGCACTGTTTTTACAGAACGTGGCTTCCCTGCGTTCGGTGTTTTCGATTGCCCCCTTCATTTTTCTGTTCTTTATGCCTGCACTGACGATGTCATCCTTTGCCGAAGAGCGCCGCGCAGGAACACTGGAATTACTCTTGACCCTTCCGGTCCGCGACTGGCAGGTCATCCTGGGAAAACTCCTGTCGGTTGCCCTCCTGTTGCTGCTGGCGATTGTACTCACGTTTGTGTACGCGATCACGCTGGCTCTACTTGGAGATCTGGATTTAGGTGGGACGGTTGGAGGCTATCTGGGATTGTTTTTACTGGGGATCACTTACGGGGCCATTGGCATCTGGGCCAGCAGCCTGACCCGTAACCAGATTGTTGCATTCATCCTTGGCTTTGCCATCATCTTCCTGTTGTTTTTGCTTGACAAGATTACAGACTTTGTCCCGGGTCAACTGGGAGTCATTATGCAATATCTGGGTGCGGATTACCATTTCCAGAACCTGATGCGCGGGGTGATTGATACTCGTGACATCCTTTACTACGTGTCGTTAACAGGATTTGCTTTTCTGCTGACGACTTACACCTTGGCCAAGCGGCCGGAATAGACTGATTGTGACTGCCGAGCCATGAAACGAGATTTTTCTGCACAAACTACAATACTCCTCGCTGCTGCGATTCTGGTCGTGGTCAACCTGATCGGCCTGAATATCTTCGGGCGACTGGACCTAACGGACGATCGAGTGTATTCGCTCTCGCGTGCATCCAAAGATATTGTCCAGACTCTTGAAGACCCGGTTACCATCACGGCGTTCTTTACTGCTGATCTGCCAGCACAATTTGCCTCGAATCGGAGGTTTTTGAGGGATAAACTTGATGACTACCGTGCGTACGGTGGACAGAACATTGAGTATCAGTTTATCGATCCGGGAGAGGATGAGGATCTGCGCGGTGAAGCCGGACGACTGGGCATTCCCCCGGTCCAGATTCAAGTGATTGAAAGTGACAACGTACAGCTGAAAAATGCCTACATGGGTGTCGCGATTGAGTACGAGAATAACCGTGAAACTATTCCGGTGGTTCAGGATCTGTCACGACTTGAGTACGACTTGACGAGCGCAATCCGGCGATTAACGCGTGAAGAGAAGCCGGTCGCAGGATTCTGGACAGGTCACGGAGAGCCGGATCCCATGCAGAACATGCAGACCCTGCAGCAAAGCCTCTCGACCAACTATGAGGTTCGGATTGTAACAGCGGCTGACATAGGAGGAGCAGACAGTCCAGATGTACTGCTGGTCATTGCACCAAACGATACAATCCCGGATCCTGATCTTCAGGCACTGGATGCATACATCATGGACGGTGGGCGTGTCGGGTTCTTACTGAACCGCGTGGCTGCGAACCTGCAGGCGGGCCAGGCTGTCGAGTTGAATATTGGCATTGAACCGCTGCTCGCGAATTATGGGATCATTCTTACCCCGAACCTGATCATGGACGAGCAGAGTTCTGTCGTCACCGTTCAGCGACGTCAGGGATTTTTCAACATCGCCCAACAGATTCAGTATCCCCTCTTTCCCGTTGCCTCCCGATTCAATTCGGAGAACCAAATGGTGAATCGGTTGCAGGAACTCATGTTTTACTTCGTAAGCTCGGTTGATACGAGTGCCGCGCTGCCGCCGGGAGTGACGCGTGAACCCCTCATTTATTCGTCTCCGCAGAGTGGCTTGCAGCAGGGATTCTTTATGCTACAGCCAACAGAAACCTCAGCAACGCTATCGGGAGGCCCCTATTTGTTAGGTGCCGCCTTTGTTGGACCGTTCCCCAGCGTATATACGCCTGGGAGAACCAGTCCACCAACCCGACTAGTGGTTGTAGGAGATGGAGACTTCGTCAACGAGTCCATCGTCCCCCCGAACGGCGGCAGTACTCAGTTTGGATTAAATCTGGTTGACTGGCTCGTTCAGGACGAGGCGCTCCTGAGCATTCGCTCAAAATCAATCGAACCGCGAACGCTCCGGGACGTCTCGGAGGGTATGCGGCCTATAATCAAGTATGCCAATATGCTTGGACCACTGCTGATTGTGGTCTTATTGGGACTTGTGCGTTGGCGCAGACGACGTGCAAGACAAATTGTAGTCCTGTAACTATCTGACTTATGCGACAAAAGCAAACACTTGTACTTGGCGGCACGCTGGTTCTACTTTTGGTTCTTGCCTGGTTATCTGGTGTGTTTGACCGAAACCCGAGTAGTATTCGTGTACCGGAGTTGGACCTTCCGACCGATGAAGTAACACACATCTCCGTTACGTTGCCGGACACAGAACTGAGTCTGGAAAAACAAGGCTCGCGGTGGTTCATGCGTGCGCCTGTAGATATGCCTGCCGACTCACTAACAATAGCACGTGTTTTGACCGAACTGAGTGATCTCTCACTGAATAATCGTGCAACCAGCAACACGGATCGCTACGAAGTTTACGGTATTGATTCGACCGCGTCTGCGGTCACGCTTACGTGGCCTGATGGGTCAGAGGAGATTGTGATTTCGAGACAGGGGCGTGATTATATGTCGATTTATGTTCGCATCGGAGACGATCCCAACGTCTATTCAACCAATGGCCGAGTCACCGTAAATCAGGATCCAGAAAGGTGGCGAGACCGTGGGGTCGTTGATCTGGGCATGGGGACTGTTACTTCTGCCCGGGTGACACGTCAAGATGTGTCTTATGAGGTTTCCTTTGATGGCGGCACCTGGATGGTGGACGATCAGCCGGGGGATAGTTTACAGATCACTAACTGGCTACGTCGATTTGCACCACTGAATGCGGACGGGTTCTTCGATGACCTCCCCGTGCAGGTTCTGACAGATGCCAGCTACCGCGTTGACTTTTCAACCAATGTGAATGCCACCGTGTCCATACAGGCAATGCATGCAGAATCTGCAGTTGCTCTGGTTCCCGGTGGAGGCCAATTTACGTACAGAATCTTCGAGAGTCGACTAGATCAAATTTTCCCAGAGCGGGAATCACTACTTGCCCAGGGAGAGTAGCCTGAACCTATTTGGATGACCGAGAACACATCAACTCAGCAGTTTGAGTATAAAGCTGAGATGCAGCAGTTGCTGCATCTCATCGTCAATTCGCTCTACACCAATCAGGAGATCTTCCTTCGGGAATTGATTTCAAATGCGTCAGACGCCCTGAACAAGGCTCGTTTTCGGCAACTGACCGATCATTCTGAAGGTAACCATAAAGATCTCCAGATCACGATTACTTTAGATAAAGAGACCAAGACCCTGTCCATAGAGGATACGGGGATTGGGATGACGCACGAGGATCTGATTGAGCGGTTGGGGACCATTGCAAGCAGCGGTACACTGGCATTTATCGAGGAGCAAAAAGCATCCGGTAAACCAGTAGATGCCGGCTTGATTGGTCAGTTCGGTGTCGGCTTCTATTCTGCGTTCATGGTCGCAGATGAAATCGTTCTTGAAACGTTGCATGCCGATGAGGGGGCCGAGCCATTCAATTGGACAAGTGATGGAACCGGAACGTATGCGATCAGCCCAGGCACGAGGGAAGATCATGGAACTAAGATCACATTGCATCTGAAAGAGGAGGCAAAAGAATTTGCGGAAGAAACTCGCGTTCGGTCCATCATCCGGAAGTATTCAAATTTCGTGGACTTTCCTATCCAGCTTGGTTCCGATCAGGTAAATACGTTAAAGGCACTCTGGAAAAAGCGCAAGGAAGACATCACAGAGGATGAACGGAATGAGTTCTATAAATTCGTGACAGGTGATTTTGCAGAGCCTTTCGGACATCTGCACCTACAGATCGAAGGACTCCTTTCCTTTGAAGCTCTGCTGTTCGTCCCTGCGCAGGCTCCCGTGTCATTTTTTCGGGAAGATCGTCGGAGTGATCTTCATCTCTACTGTTCGGGTGTGTTTGTACGTGACGATGCCGAAGAGTTGCTCCCCGATTATCTGCACTTCGTGCGGGGTGTCGTGGATACGGATGATCTTCCACTAAACGTGTCCCGGGAGGTAACGCAAAACAGCCCCGTTGCCCAGCGCATTCGATCCACGTTGACCGGCAAGTTGCTCGGTCTCCTGAAGGAGTGGGCTACCGACGATGGCGAACGATATGAGAAGTTCTTCCTGAATTTTGGTCCAGTACTTAAGACGGGACTCTGGAGCGATATGTCCCGGCACGATGAACTCTTGGAGCTGATGCGTTACCCGTCAACAAACAGCGAAAATCTGACGTCGCTCCATGATTATGTGGAACGTATGACTGGGGATCAGGAAACCATTTATTACCTATTGGCGGATTCTCTTGAGTCTGCCCGAAAGAGTCCTCACCTTGAGGTTTTTGCTCGTAAAGGGATTGAGGTTTTGCTTCTACCGGATCCCATTGATGCACTTACGCTTCCAAACGTACAGAAGTTTGAAGAAAAGAACTTCGCTAGCGTGACTGCGGCCGAGCTTGATCTGGGCGAAGATGAGGAGTCGGAACCGCTGCCTGGGGATGATCGGGACGCGCTGCTCTCACTCTTCCGGCTCCAGTTGGGAGACCGGATACAGGATGTGGTCGCTTCCAAACGTCTGGTTGATTCTGCCGCGACACTGGTAGCCGCCAAAGATGGACTTGATCCGCAGTTAGAGCGGATGATGAAATCCATGAATCCCGACTATGAGGGGATGAAGAAAGTGCTGGAAATCAATGTGGAGCATCCACTGATGCAAAATATTCTGGCACTCAAATCTTCTGAAAATCAGGATACTCTGATCGAAGAAGCCATTGAACAGGTCTACGAAGGTGCCCTTCTTCTGGATGGCAATCTCGCAGAGCCCTCTGCATTTGTAGAGCGTATGACTCGTATCCTTGTAGATGCGACTCGCACTCAGTAACTCGTACCGTGAAAACTGACTCTCTTCTTGGAGGAATCGAAGCAGGGGGAACGAAATTCGTCTGTGCAATTGGCCACCCGCCAGACGACATCCATGCCGTAGAGCGATTCCCTACAACAACGCCGGAAGAGACGATCAGTCGAGCAGTGGACTTCTTTCGTTCACAGCCTCAACTGCCGGATTCCATTGGCATCGCCACATTTGGCCCCGCTGATGTGCGACCAGATTCAGAGACCTATGGATTTATTACCAGTACCCCGAAATCAGGCTGGTCAAACACGGACTTGGCCGGACGGATTTCACGAGAGTTGCAACGCCCAGTCGCCTTTGATACGGATGTCAATGGTGCCGCGGTCGGCGAATACTTATGGGGAGCCGGGCAGGGGACACAAAATCTTCTCTATCTTACGATTGGGACGGGTTTTGGGGGTGGGGCCCTGGTGAATGGTCAACCTGTTCATGGGCTCGTACACCCGGAGATGGGACATCTTTTTTTGCCGCGTGCCGAGGGAGACAATTACGAGGGAAATTGTCCCTTTCATGGTGCTTGCCTGGAGGGGATGGTGGCTGGGCCAGCGATCCAGGCACACTGGGGGACTCCTGCCGAGGCCCTTCCACCGGACCATATTGCATGGTCGTTTGTGGCGCATTACCTCTCGTTTGCGGTAACCAATATGATCCTGATTCTCTCACCTGAACGGGTCATTATGGGCGGCGGAGTGATGCAGCAGGAGCATTTATTTTCTGCGATTCATTCACGTGTCCAGTCACACTTGAACGGGTATGTAAAGGCGAAAGAACTGATAGATCAGATTGACCGGTATATCATCCCACCTGGACTTGGAAGCAGGGCTGGCGTGCTTGGAGCGATGGCACTCACACTGTAATACTCCCTGATATCTTTATTGTGGAGGTGGTGAGAAGAAGCTTGTACGATGACCACTTCATATACGGGTCAATCGTTTTGCCACTTACACGGAACTTCTAAAAAGGGTCTTGCACGAGGCCCAACTTTAGGCTATGTCCACAATAATTGGTCAAGCGATAAGGGAGGTAATCCAATTGTTTGATTGCCAATTTATATAACCCCTGACATAATTCCGGCTCGTGTTCAGACAGAACGACATGATATACCCAGTTGTCACTGAAAGAGGGGATTGTATAGTGTAAGCGCATTCATCTTAATTCCCCACCTTCACCCGATATATCCGCTACTTGAACAATAATAGCTGAGTGTTTATAATCCTTTGCTTTAACAGACACTCCTTCCGCAATATTGTTGTTCCAAATTACGGTCGCATAGATCTTTCCGTTGTCATCGGACTCGATGAATTTTTTCCCATTTTCATTGGGTACTTCCACCTGGCCACGCTCAAACTTGGTGATAAATTCAGAGTCCCCCTTAATAGCCTCCAAACTTTCGCGTACAGACTTAAACACGCTCTTCTCATTGAGATCCTGCAGTGATTGTGCAATCCGGTCACAAGTTTGCTCTGTCAAGACGAGGTGCTGGACGGATTTTGAATCGTCTGTACGACCAACATAGCAAGAGGCGGGTCCAACATTACCGATGTCAAGTTCGCGGGTCTTACCGCTGGTGTCAATATAAAACAGTGACACACTGATCGGAAACGGAACTGGCAAATTCGCTGGCAGACCAATCCGCCCCATACGTGCAAGCAATTTCTGTTGTAGCTGAATTGCATAGGTCTCCCGCAACCGGGCAATCCTGGTCAACTGTCCCTCTTGACGGAGAGATTCTATGAGATCATCCCGATGCCGCGACTCTACCGCTTTTAATTTCCATTTGATCCATTTGCGCTGTCCATTTGGCTGAATCATAATTGGTGTTCGGGCCACGTTATCGTCTCGATACGACCAATCTCTAGGTTGAAGCTCGCTGAGCTCCCCATGCAGTAGCATAATGTGCTCAACGTCATCACGGCTAAGATCGCAGGCTGGTGTCACGACGAGTAAGACCTGTTCACATTCACTCTTCGATTTGAGTATATCACCGAACTGTAGATTGCGCGTGCCTGTGTCTTCGGATAATCTCAGCCTCTTCGGATGCGAAAATATCATTCGATGTACGAATTTCTGTAAATCTGGAGTTCCAGATAAATGAGGGGCAGGGTAATTGGTTGAGTCAATATTATTCAGTTCTAGAGCTGCTTCAATTGTCCTGTCATCACCTTCAATCTCGTGTTGCAGAACGCGATCTGCAACATCGATGAGATAGTCGCCTAAGCACTCTCCTTCAAAGTTCAGGAGCAGTGTCCAGATTTGTGCTATGTCTGGTAGATCTAAACGCCTGATTTGCCGAAGGAAGGTCTCGCGCGTACTTTTGAGACATTCGTCCCACGCATACAAAAATCCCGCGACCCGTTTCGCATCTTCATAATGGTTGGCCAATCTTCTCAGTATCAATTCTAACCTGCGATCCCTCTCAAGATCGGCTTTGCTTTCCACACGAAAAGTAGAAGCTAATAGTTTCGCCTCATCTCGGAAATAATCTTTTTTTCCATCCAGGCGACCACTGTCCGATGTTAGAATGATAAGCGGAGGATTATCAGTCCTATCCTCGACGAGTTGGCGGACTAGATCAACACCAAGATTAATGTCATCATCGGATCGCTGCCTTCCTAGAAAAAGATCAATTATTATTATATCTGCTTTACGTGCCTCATCAAGGAAATCACGCCCCACCTTCGTGCAGGTCAAATCAACATCTTTAAGCTTATGAACAATTTTATCGAGCCTACTTCTCTCAGTCCTGTTAAAATTCTCGTAATCTCCGAAAAGTGTAGAGATAGCAGCTCCTTTAAATTCGTTTCGACTACTCCAGAGAACACCTATAAATTTCTGTGACTTCCGAAGGTCACTGTCGTCGGTCTCTTCAAATTCAGGATACAATTCCGATAGTTGTGTGCGATCCTCCTCTGTAAGGTCATCAAGAAACGTTGACCAATCTCTGTCGTCCAACTCATCAGGTTTTGGTACTTCATCAAATGCGTCGTCAATCACAACGGCCTTTCGGATGCCTTTCTGGAGAAGCAAAGTTTTCAAATCCATCATGACAAGGCGACTTTATTAGGCAGTTCAAGAATAAATCGATGAAGTCGGCCAGTTTCGGAATTTACTTCTTCATCCAGAGTCAATGTTCCGCCGTGATATTCTGCACATTCCCGAGCGATGTACAAGCCCAGCCCCCGGCGATTAGGCTTTTCTTTTAACGAAAAAAACGCTCGAAAAATCTCTTCTTGGTTTTCTTTCGTAATCCCACTGCCATTGTCTTGGTATGAGACAGTCAGAGGATCGGTATCTATTGAGATAGCGATTTCTGGCTTGAATCTCGGTTCACGCTGTCGGCGCATATCAAGCCAGTAAATAGAATTTGAAATCAAATTTTCAATGATTTGTATGATCATGCCCTTCACTGCATTTACGCGAACTCTGTGGTTGGGCAACGTCAATTTGGGTTTAATTTCGTGGCGTATGAATTGACGACTATGAGAGTTTAGGACATCCTGGACTAAAACATCAAGTGCGAATTGTTCCCTCCGCTGTCTTCCAGATACGCTAAGGGGATCTAGGATACGAAGACGCTTGCTGACGGATTTGATTTCTGACCGAAGCGAAATTAACAAGCCGCGTATTTGATCAGGGACATTCTTCTCACGTAAAGCCTCGAGAGCTACAAGTGCGTTTTCCGTTGACCTTGCTAGTTCGTGCGCTACGACCTCAACAAGGAGACCAACACCTGCCATTTGTGTCATCATCTGCTTTTCTTCTTCAACTTCGGAGATCCGTGACTGCATGCGCGAAATAGTCTGCTTGATTTCTGTAAAGACATCCTGTAATTCATTTACAGTATCAACGGACTCTGGAGCAAGACGCCTGATTTGTTTAATAGAATTATTTGCTCTATCCTCTAAAGCTGATATCTCTGTCTTGACTTTGGCCACGTCTAGTGGCTGGCCTTTCTTACTTGACGCAAATTGGTTAAGAAAGCGCCGGAGCCTATTCTGGATGGTATTATTCAACAAATCAATGAGTACTTGTTGTTCAGGACTTTCGCGGAGCCCCTGCCGATTCGTCTGATCGACGAGCTTTGGATTCCCGAGCCGGGAAATTGTTACCCGACCAACAAATTGTGCCTTATTTAGCAGATAACCTTTGCTTCCCAGTGCCCGTCTATCCAATTCCAGCCAGTCATTGTCTTGTTCACCGTATGGCAAAACGCGGAAACCATCACGGAATAGGAGGATACCCGACCAATGACGTTGCAGGTCACGTACCTCTTTCTGATTGCCAATACTGTCTATACCCGACAGACGTTTTCTATTGAACCAGTAAGCTTCAAATTGGAATTCACCTAAATCATTCAGTGCCGAAGGCGGGACTCTTCTAGAAGTTCCCACAACTAACCCTTCCAGTTCAGGTACGGTAAGATTAAGAGGTACCTTCTTCTTTGGATGATCAAAGCCTAGATCCAATGCTTCAAGTGTGCCTACTAAAGCGGGACCAGAGTCACTGATTATATATCGCCCTTTAACCGCTGCGTGGGCATGTTTCAACAGACCTTTGTCCATTCGGGGAATTGAATTTCGCGACCCATTCCAGGAAACCGCAATTCTCGGGCGCCTCTTGGTATCCGAGAATGGATCCGTAAGGCGTGAGAAGTCATGCTCACACATCTCTTTGACACGCTTATCTGTCCAGTCAGCAGCCAATGCTCCAACGATAAGCCGCGTCCCACTCCAATCAGGTTCTGGCTTTGGGCTACCCAGCACAGGGGTAACCTCGACCGTGTCAAGCATAGCGTCGTGGTTGTCAAACTCTGACCAATCAATCGTCAAAATATTAAGGAGAGTATCGCTTTTCTTTGCCGTTTCAACCTTCAGGATATTTCCCAATCGCATCGCGGAGAGTCGCCCAATTCCTTTTTCACCCAGATATGGTGCACGTTTATCCTGATAGGAGTGGTCGGTGAGTGCCGCATCTATTTCGCGTTTTCGGGAAGCCGTACCTATCGTGAGATAGTTGTCAATCAAATCCTGCTTCGACATCCCTGTGCCCGTGTCGGACACGATTATCCTGTTTTCATGAGCATAAACTTCATCAAGTGTACTTAAAAAGGATTGTAAATCTTTGACTTGACCAATTGCCTCGTGAAAACGATGGAGAGAATCTTTCGGTGCAGATGAATTCAAAGCTTTATATAGATCAACCTTGAGACGGCTGATCTCTACCGTCCCATCAATCGCTCTTCGTCGGAACTTCAGATAGTCGTTGCGCCGCAGTACGATTTCAAAACAAATTTCTGCACCATTTGGCGATTTAGCGTCAAAAGCATTTTTGATTAGTTCATAAAATGCAACCAGGTCAGAGCCAATTAACTCGGCACCAAGCGCCAATACTGTTCGAGCACTAACCCTAAACAAATCGTCACCTCCAGATTTTGTTATACGGTTTTCTCTTTCCGCAAGAGCAAATCAATAGCGTCCGATAAATTCCAAATCGGTTCTGCGTCACCGTCTCTCAGCATGGCAATGACTGTCGAGATGCCAGCCACGGCAAGACCGTTAGCTAATGAGAGCATTTTGTTCGGCTCAGAGACAATCTTCACATCTCCAGATTTGCTGACCGCAATGAGCATGAGCATGTGAATTCGCCAAGGATCACTTCCGAATATTGACGCACCGGTAATCTTAATAGTTTTGGATTTAGTAATCTCGGCAGGTTCGAGTCCGAGTCGACATGCGACACACACAGAAAGGAACCAAAAGTCTATCATGCGAGGAAAGGGACTCTGATTGATCACTGAATTAGCTTCACGCTGACTGTATCGGTGAAATGCTTCATGGAATTCCTCCGGTACGATGATGTCTTTTCCTGCAAAAGGGTTGTAATACCGATCCGCCATTCTGATCTCCTAAGATTATATTTACAGCTCTGTCTCGGAATTTAAGCGGCGCTGGCAGAGTTGACAAGTACTCTTATGGTCGCAATTACAGCGGAGCACCTTGCGTTCAAAAACACCGGGATCATTTATCAGCATAATAGGATAGTGTGCGGGATTCGTGAGTGTATAAACGTTACCAGCAGCTTCGTCAATGATGTCCTCACATCCGTGGATCTCGTCGTGGGTTAGAAACAGTATAAGTTGTTTGCTTTCGTGCACAGCCTTGCGTAAAATAGATCGTTTCACGAAACCACTTGTCATGCCGAGTGGGGTATCAATGACATTAGGGGCTTCAACTTCGCTGACCTTTGTCAGCGCCAATATGAATGCGAGCGTCAATGCTCTGCGTGATGCTCCATTCAGGTCCCGATCTGGATCAAGTGTCCGATTCTCCGGGCCATGCACAATGATGTCGAATTCCCTGCTGATCTCGGCGCGTTGAATCATGGCCCGTTGTTCAGGGTCCGAACCAATCATTTCGAGGAAAATACTATTCATTTGATCACTCACCTTTTGCAATTCCACATGTGCGATTTGCCTGTAGGAATTCTGCAAGACCTCCAATATGTCTCCTGTAACATCCCGTTCAGCAAGTATACGTTCTCCCATCCTCTTTTGGCGAAGCAGACTGTCCCGTTTTGATTCCAAGCTTTTTTGCTCCTTAGTCAGACTTTCTAGTTGGGTATTGATGGCTGATTCCTTCCGCAGGAACCGGTCTCGCTGCTCTTTGCTTTTCTGAAGAGTTTCGCGGAGACCTTGTATATCTGTATCGGGTAACGAGTCAAGTTGTGTTTCAAGATTTCGAAGCTCCCGCCCCTTTTCATCGCGTTGCTTCTTCAAGTAGTCACGGCGCTCAATCACTGCTTTGGATTCTTGTAACCATGTTGTTTCTCCAGAGGCATGGTCAGCCAATAGCGTCTTCGTATCGTAGTACAGGTCGGTAATGATTCCTTGGATTTCGCTGGAGCGCTGACTATCCCTAATTAATTTCTGTATATGTGCACGGCGCTTCTTATCCTCTAGATTTCCTAATTCGAGTGTTTCTCCACAAATGCAGACTTTCGCTTGAAGGCGGTCACGCAATAGCGGAATCGTAATATTTGGAATTTTGCCCTGATCATGCAACTCATCCAGTTTATCGAATGCATTGGACAGTACGGGCGAAAGGAGGCTAGTCGCAATTGACCGGCCACGAAACAATTTTGAATGATCCTTTTCCGCCGCGTCGCGTAAGCCACCGAGCTGTTTGATCTCCTCCCGAACACGGTGAAGGTCTCTTTTCAACTTCTCCCTATCACCTTTTTCCAGTGCCGCCGAAATTTTACGATCAATAGAGACGCACAGATCATCAAAGGTCACGAATTGCTGTTTCACCTCTTCAAGTTTCTCCACCAGTGTCTCACTCTTGTTTTCTATCTCTTCAAGTTTTGTTGCGATTGTCTTTAGTTCACTGTCTCCCCCAAGCTGTTTTGATTTTCTATTTACTTCCGATGCAGACTTTCGCACATGTTTGATTGCATCGTTGATGACCTCAAGCCCGAGAAGAGAATGAATTGCCCGTTGTACTCGCTGGCGTTTGGTAGATTGAGTAGCTTCAACAAAACTTAATGCTCGATCTCCGTCAGTGAAGAATATCCCCCTGAGTTCCGGCGGTAGCTCATCATTGATGAAAGCCTCTGGTTCATGAATTGGACTTGCACCGGTCTCAGTTAATTGGAATAGTCTGACCGTTGAATGGCGACGGCGTGAGATATGGTCTTCTACATCTTCAAGTGTGGAGCGAATGATGCGGTATCGATAGCATGATTTCTCCTTCATGCCAGAAATAAGACGAAACTTCGTCAACTCAAACTCTACCGTAACCATGATCTGAGCGTTTTTACCTTCACTTGCCTGCCAGTCAATAGGGTGGAGCCGAAAACTAGTGCCCCCGTCAGGAAGGGCTACATTTCCGTATAGAGCCCACTGCAAGCCGTGAAGAATTGTCGTCTTGCCAGACTCATTTGCTGCACGGATCACGGTGAGACTCTTTTTGGGATCGGTTGAAAAATCCAGTTCAAGATCACGCAGCATTCGAAAATTCTGAAAATTTGCTCGGAGAAGTTTCATGAGCCCGGCACTTCAAGAATTGGTCGCTTCACTGCGCTGAGAAGCAAGGAACCTTGCAGCAGCATTACACTTGTCGTTGATCTTTTTCTGGATATTCATTCGGGACACTCTATGTTTATATTCATACTCTAAAATTTCTGCAATCACACGAATCATCTCATCCTGATAACCAACGCACCTATCTTCAATTGAGTGACACTGCTCAAGAATGATCGAAATGATTTTTCTGTCGTTAAGTGGCATGATTATCCCTTGTTCGTCACAGAAACGCAGCGTCAACCATTTGATTGATAACCTTGTGTGGACCATCTGGTAGACCTGCATTTCTTGCTAGGCTCGCGAATTCTTGCACACGATCTAGTTCCGAGCGCACAAGTGTGCGCGTGTCGGGGTCAAGACCATTCTCCAACCCCGGTGGTAGTGCTAAGATGTCGTGGATGACACTGTGTGTTTTACCAATAGCATCACAAGTCCGCAGGAGGCGTCCGCGTCGCTGTACCCACTGCCGTTCTACTGTTGTGCTCGCAAGAATAAATGCCTTGCATATTTGGGGGATGTTTACGCCTTCGTCAAGCACGCGTTTTGCAGTAAGAACTTGGATATCTCCCTCCTGAAATGACTTGATGATCTGCTTCGTCCGTTTCCGATTTACTGTTTCTTCAGCCGTAAGTTGGTGGAAAAGAATATTGTTGTCCGAAAGCAGTCGGTTAACGTTGTTCAGCTGATCTGGTCCTTTATCAGACGTATAAATCAGGGTATGGCGGAGATTACTCTTGTCTTCCTCATTCAGTAGGTCGACTAGCATGGCAACCTTACCTGATGCTGTTTCCAGTAAGGCCCGCCGTTTCCACATCAACTTGGAGAGATATTCGTCTGGATTTCCGTCTTCGTGACGCCAAGCGTTTTGCTTAATCTTACCAGTAAGATAAAGCCAATCTTCTAACTCACTTTGCGAGAGATAAACGGGGTGAACATAGTAGTCGTATTCAACCAAGCAGTGGCCAATGGCTTCTTCAAGTGTGAAATGGAATACGACCGGCCCAAAATATCTTAGTAAGGCTACTGTCCCGGCCTCATCATACTGGCGGACAGGCGTTGCAGACAAACCGAGACGATAATCAAAACAATCGGGAGGGTCGTTGATAAATGAAGGCCTTCCAAGATTATGTGCTTCATCCGCGATTAACAGCCGATTACAATCAAATTCCTTTAGATTAGCAAGAAAATTGGGGGTACACAATGTGTCGTGGCTGACAACAACGACCTCTATGTCCGACAAATCAAAGCGTAATTGTCGTCTCAATCTTTGTAGTTCGCGGCCACGCTTTTTGGGGTTACCTACTTTCGAAAGATTGACAGGATTTAATCCAAATGTCGTGATTTCATCACACCATTGTTCAATTAAAGGCACGTATGGAACCGCAATTACGATGAGTAGAGGCCGTTTCTTTTGATAAAGGTGGTAAGCTCCGATCATTGAGGTGATTGTCTTCCCTGAACCGGTCGCCATTTCCAATATACCTTGATACCCAGAATCACACCATGCCGTTACAGCTTTTCCCTGATGTTGAAACGGTCCTGTTTTGTAATCCAGCCAATTCGGAATTGTAAACTGGACAGAACGATCTGGGCGAATATGAGACGGGATAGATTCGTTCGAGATTTCTATGGCTCGATCATATAGTTTCTTCAACTCGTTCTCAGTTGGAGGCGACTCTGATTTGTAAGAATGAATCAGACGTTGACGAATCGCATCGGGAATATCAATAGTAATACAGTTTTCGTGATTATCATCCCAGAGATTTTTGAAAATATTTTGCAATTTCTCAGTGGTGTAGCTTTGGCCAGAGTCTTGCCATGATCTAGATATAGCAATTTGTTCTAGATTTCTCCGTATCCCTGCGTGGGTGACGTTACTTGAACCATGTGCGGCAACTACATGATTGTCGCTCTTGAAAAGCCACACCTTTGGATGAAACAGAGCATCCTTCATTAAGGCAACCTTGATTTCAATCTTACGCTCTCTAAGTAGCCACGAAAGACATTTGAGTGTGTGATTCTGGAGCAAGTCCTCCGTGATAATCAGGTCTTCCATTATCCTTTCCGCCACGCTTTCCACAGAGCTTACCCCCTCCTCTATCGCAATTTTGTCCTGTGTGCTGAGCAAGGGACTGATGATCAACCTAAAACTGTTCTTGGAACCGGCAATATAGGTCGCTAATCCTGGGGCAAGCAATGCAAGAACATGGCTCGAGAAAAAACCTACCATACAATCAACTTTGTCAGCGACCCTAAAACCAGGAATCAGGATTTCTTCCACGAACGGATCGCCAGGCAGCATGTAAAGCGGATGGACATCTTCTAGTAATCGGATCATCCGCTCGGTTCTCATACCTTCTGGAATGTGCTGAAGAGTCTCTAAGTATTCCATCAAATCGTCTAACTTTTCTGACGACTTCTATCCCTCAGTTTGGTCAACGCAACCAAACTGAGACTCGAAACATTCTGGATTCCACAGCAAAATATGTAGAACAGTGCACTGGAAGGGTCTTGCACTGACATGTGACGATACACACAGAATGGCAGTAGTTCACCGTATATCCTAAGCGCATACTCGTAGGTCTATGCCTAATATCCCCCCACAGCAGTCCTGATTCTCTGATAAGCAGTCACCGGCACACCTGCATTTCGGAATGGAATCTAAACACTGCAACAAAATACAGCCTCACGTATGACGAAAATATCACAGGTGACATATAGTACATCCAGTGCTGCTGTTTTCCAAATCGCGCACTTCGTCAAAAAATTGCTCCATCAGCGTTATGTTGGCACGACGGTTACGCAGTTGTTCTTCGCGCATTTTGGTGCGGTGCTTGATTTCAGCTATACGTTCTGGGGTGGACAGTTCTTCAAGTGATTCGGCGTCTGACCATGTAAAGAGCTCACCGTTTTCCAGATCAATCTTTTCGTAGGACTTAGCCCGCTCAAACAGACTTGGGTGATTTTCCAGAAGTCCGACCCACTCACTTTTGCGTTGGAAAAAGCAAAAGTAACATCCACTTCGAGAACGCCAACGATAATACTCTGGATATCCAACGCCGCTGTCATTGAGGATCCGATAGATATCAGCTTTCTCAAGACCATCCTCAATGAAAGGAAAAACCGTAGTGATGTTAGGCTTCGTGCTAATGTAGCCTTTGCGGTGCTGAAAATACTTGCGTCGGGTTTTTCGGTCTACACGCCATTCGCCCTCATCGGCTCGAATGCCAACATAGCTGATTACAGGATCCTCATCGATATAATCTTCAAATGGCTTTAGCTTCAGGACCCGCGTACACCATCGAACGTTTGGACTCGGAAGAAATCCACCATAGAGTTCTAAATAGTGATCAAACGGTGTTTTGTCAGGTTCATCGGGGCTGGTAGGTGGTACTTTGGCCCGAAGTCGGTGAATGGGTCGCCCAAGGTAAGCCTCGAGGCGATCAAGGTAGTCGTATGTCTCGGCAAGTTCAGTACCGGTATCACAGAACACATATTCGGCTTCCTCTAGGGGTGGCCGCCGGGGAGTACTTGACTTACCGAGCACTTTACACCAGCGCTCAGGATTATGAAGATAAATGGCAAGTGCACTACTGTCTTTGCCCCCACTGAAAGCAACAATGTGTCGTGTCTCACTCATTGGATTTCGTGACTTCTTCGCGTTCCGCGAGCAGTTCGTTGGATAATTGGGCTAACGCCGCAATTTTTGTCTCAGTAGTTACATTTTCTTCCGCCAATTGATCCCTGAGGTTCCTGTATACCCTCATGATATGGTCACGATCTTCAGGGTGAATGCTTATGATTTGTTCGTGCTCATCCCTGTATTGCATCGTAACACTCAACCGAATTCTCTCCACAAGCAAAGAGCCGGTTTTAGCCGACTTAATTTCACCTTGTGCTTGCTGTATGTCAAAAGCGATTGGCTCAAGCATATAGAATCTGCGGGCAACCTCACGAAGTGCATTGAAAAATAAAGGTACATCTTCATCTCTCCACTGCATTGGCGGTCGCTTCGCGAGGAGTGAAGCTAAGGATTCGTACCAACTTTGGGTGTCAAGAATCTCGTCAGTGGCACGAACTAAGAAAGCTTTAAGCTTTATGTCACTTGCGTGGGGAAGCAAAAGACGGACCCGCTCAGAGAGTTCATGGCGGCGGTCTTCAGATGTTTTGGATTTTAGTCGAAAAACATTTGCAATCTTCGTCTCCAGATCTGCGAGGAGAGATTCATATGCTCCGCTGAGTTCACGCAGGGCTTTCTGAAGATGCTTGGTATAAGCCCCCACGTCGCGCGGGGAAGCCTCATTGTTAGCTAAGAAAGAACTGACACCACAAGCTTCCGGCAGATCCTCAAAGAGCAAAGTAGTTGGTTCGACAGCGCGATGAAGAACCTCACGTACGTTTAAGGCGATTTGCGAGAGTGTGCCAGTCCTACGCACATAGGGAGGCAGGCCATGTATGCGTTCCAGTATACGTAGTGCTAACGGTAGAGGTCTTTGAACCGATTTTGAAAGTCCAACTAATGGGGCGAGGCTATGAAGTAGCTCTGCTCGATTACCTTCAATTGTGACCCACTGTAGCTCAAATTTTTCTGGGCTCTTCAGGAAACGTTCAATCGTCTCAAATTCAATACTTGGAATAAACGTGCCATTTTCATAGAGAGCTATTTCATCTTCAGCAGACTTAATAATTGCAAACAGGAAAACAGGCATCAGTCCCGCACGCACTCCATAAGGAGGGAGACGGAGAAGATCATAGAGTTGCTTCACCGGCACACGCCGTCCTCTTGCTTCAAGGAGTATGTCCGTAACCTTCTTCCAGATAGCTACACAGCCGGAGTGTTGCGTGGAATCGGGCTGACCAAAGCACCAAAGTTCAGGGTCGGTTTCCGATTGGCGATGGATCCCGGTGGACTGAAGTATCGAAGCATACATCCCGTACTCTGCCGGATATTTTTCGATACCCAGCCGGTTGACAGTCTCTTGCTCAAGTATGGCCTTGAGTAATATCTTCAATCCTTTTACCGCACTCGGAGAGGGCTTTTGGCGGTTGAGCAGTTCATTCCAAATCTGCGGCGAGTGTGTGAAGACTTCATTGCAAATCTGACTCAACTTATTCTGTACAGACCGTTCATTGGTAAGACGGAAATGCTTACCCTGGTAGATCCAAGTGCAAGGGTTACGACCATCAGTATCCGCGACCAGTAAGGAGGTGAGTCGCTGCTCAACATAGCCCTTTAGATCAGTGAGCTGCTGATCCACCTCGTGGCGAGCTACTTTATCACCTTGCAACTCGTCAGCATGATCGCGCACCCACTTTAGATAGGCAAATTCACGTACGATCTCATGAAGTGTTGATACACCATCGGGCACAGCAACCAATGTTAATGGATCATTTATCAATTCTTGGATTGAGGAAATCAAGTTTTCTTCCTGACCGTCCTGATCAGGGAGCACATAAATAATGCGTCCATCGGAATAGTGACGTGGCTTCTCTAAAAGTTCAGGCCAGTCCATCTCTGATGCGTAAAGCACCTCAAAGACGCGTGTAGTACCCGTGCGGAAAGAGTGGCGACGAGCCACAACTGGTGTTGGGGGTAGCACGGCAGCAAGGAGAGTTGAGAGTGGAGTACGAGTAGAGATCTGATTACGGGCATGTTGAAGAGCAGCATCTAGATCAAAATCGCTGCCCTGCCAAATGTGATACTCGCCCTTAAACGGGCGGAATACTACATGCCGACCAGTGATGAGCGAATCCAGTGATGAATTCACGGCCTCATACGTAGCGTCAGCTGTGGCATAGAGTACATCTTTGGTGGGTGACAATCCGGCAAGTGGGCCTGCAAAACTGAGCATAGCAATCTGCTTCACCAAGCGTTCGTCAAGCTCATCCGAGGATTTTAGTCTAGAGAGAGTGGCTTCAGTCTCAGCCCAAAGCTTGCCCATATGTTGACTAAACAGCGCCGTTCCGACAGAGCCTACGAGATAGTCGTAAAGATGATCAAGACGATAGAGAGGTAACCGTGTAGGTGAGGTACCACTGGATAGATCTCGACTTTTGAATAAGTCCAGAAAACTGCTCGGCTCTCCCGAGGCCAAAAAAGCGAACAGCGAACGCTCGTTTTGAGCCAAGCGGCGAAACAAAGGTCCAACAATCAGACTAACGGCAGGGTGTAACGGAAGAGCACTCGCAAGATGTTGACTGACCCGTACACTGTCTATTACCGGTCGAAAAGTGATCGTATCAAGTAATTTATCTACCACAGTGGAGCAATCATTGGGCAACCTATCTGGTTCGTCAAGATGTATAGCTTCTGCCAAAAGGCGTAATGTTTCGCTAATAGGCTCAACAAATGCAAAGTCTTCAAAGCGGCCATGAACTTTGCGCCACTCATCGCGCTGTGAGCTACTCATGCGGCCAGAGTAGCGCTCAATCGACTGGTGTGAAATTGTTATGATAAGGATTGGAGCAGCTTCGTCCAACGTATCACTCTTACGAGAAGCCCGTTCAGCAAGTCTCTGCAGAAGGTACAGATCACTTCGATCTGGGTAGAGTGCCGAATATTCGAGTAATTTGCCCAGCTCATCCACGATTAGTAGTAGCCCCCCATTGGATGCAGTGCGTACGGCTGCAGCCGTACGCTGATACAGATCGATTACGATGTCATCACTGATTTCGGAAGATGCAGCTGCTTCTGCTTCTTGCATGATTGTTTGAAGCGCAGCACGACAAATTCTCACCTTCTTGCTGGGTTGTCCTCGTTTCCGCTCATAGGAATTATAGAAAGAAGACGTACCATTAATCAATCCACGCAGCAGTGCCTTACTTAGCGGCTCACGTGATCCAACTACTAGTACCGGACAAAATATGCCACCACACACATCATCGAGCTCTTTAGATAGGGCCAGATCGGCATCGGACAATTTGTGGACTGCGTCATCATTTCTATGTAGAAGGTGAGCAAGGAACAGCGCAAAGGAGCTTTTACCTCCACCATATGGGCCGGTGATTGACCAGGCTCCCCCAATCATCTGAGTGGCGGATGGTATCTCAACTATTCTCTCAATCATCTCACGGGCCTTTGACGTAACGATGTAGCTACCTAACCCTTGAGTACCGTAGAAATCACGTGTTAGGTTGACGCTGCGGTGAAAAGAACCTTGGACAGAGACAGTCATGCAGAAAATTCAAGTGATCGCTTGCAAAGAATGGGCGTAGTAACGTTCCAGCATAGCTTGGGGAGTGGCTCCCGGCAATCGGTAAAACTGGTTAACGCCTGCAGTGGTATCAAAGCGAAATGGGATCTCCTCAAATGTCTCAATACGGCTTACTAGTTCATAAGCTTGCTTCTCACTAAGCAGAAAAATTTGTGCTGGGCTTGCCCGATGTGTAATTACGTTATGAGCAGACAGCGACTCCGATGTATTGAAATTTCGGTCCCAGTAATCTAGAACCGCATAGGCAAAAATTTCGGGCGGAAGCCCACGCTGTTGACCTTCGCGCAAGTAGATCACACCTCTATTTTCGTATAGTAGACCCAAGGAGGCAAGTGGAAATTCCACGACACTCTCCAAGTGAGTGTCCGTTCTGTGTCGGGCAACGTAAGTACTCAGCAGACACTGCAAATCTCGGAGGAGTGTGGAATCCGAAGGCATAGGAGAGCTCCTCTCATCTAACCACTTTTCTAATATCGGCTGTAAACTCCGAAGCTCAATGCCTGCCCCCCGCCAGTGGCCAAATATGAAATGCCAGAGAGTAGCTCGGTTAGATGACCGACAGAGAAGCCAATGCAATAGCCAAAGCGTGCCCGTGTCTTCACAGTAGGGGTCGACTCCGTTTTCTCCTAACAAATACACTCCGAACTCGGTAACGCGTAAGGCACTCCGTTCCTCCGCATAAGGATCAGCCTCAATTACATCTGTAGCAAGTCCCCAATGCCGAATCGCACGTACCATATTCTTGCCGACCCCGAACTCAGCCATTGCTGAGTCCGATTGGAAGATAATGCTATTATTGTTAATCGCATCTACCGCCTTTTTCAACCACATGAGTCGTAGCGGAAATGTTTCGTGGCCAGAAAATGAAAATTGTGAGGCCATAACCACCTTTACTGATTGTTCAGGATTATTTGAAAAAAATCTCTTGTTTTTTATCTGTTCCAAACAAAGTGTCCACCAGCTTCCCAATTCGTCTTGACCAAACAGAGGTTATTACATTAGAGTTGTGACGGGTTAGCGTCTCTTTAAGAAGCCATGTTTGAGCCGTCTCACGAAGAATAAAACGTTACAAGTCGAAGATGAGTTGCAAGGGCTCGTTGAGATCCCTGCGATGGATTGGTATTGAAATGTCGCCTATCCTATGTTCTCGACGTCATCCCATAGGCCAGAACTTAAACCTTAACCGGTCGATGATCAGAAGGTCACTAGGGTTCATAAAACCGGAAACCATACCGAATAGTCTTCTACGTGCAAAGCAACAGAGGCTGGTAGACTCCATGATCTAACAATTGACATTCCAAGCCATGCAGTTACTTATCAATGGAATCCAAGCTGCGACCGATTTGAATAAATGCTATTGTCAACCACCACTACCCCAGAATCGTGGTTTTCCGAAATACTCTCAGGGGTGAGATTCCACTCGGTTACTTGATATCTTATACTATAAATCAGGCTCATTCCCGTGCTTCTGCGATATTTGCACATAGGGTGCGAGCGCGTTCGGTCAGTGTTGAGAGTTGACCACTTCGAATAGCCTCTGTATCAAACAGAGCACTGCCTAAACCCACGGCGGCGGCTCCTGCACGGATCCACTCACCTGCGTTTTCGGGAGTTACGCCTCCTGTTGGTGCCAATTTTAAATGTGGTAGCGGAGCTAAAAGCGCTCTTATATAACTCAATCCCAGCTGTTCTGCAGGAAAGACTTTCACCATGTCCGCCCCGTATTCGTGAGCGATTTGCACTTCGGTGGGAGTCAATGCACCTGGCAGAACCGGTAAGCCGCAAGCGTGCCCGGCGTGGATTACCTCTTTCTTTGTGATTGGGCTCACGATAAAGCTTGCTCCTGCCGAAGCAACCTCATGAGTCTGCTCTTCTGTGATCACCGAGCCAGCCCCAATCAAGATCTCTGCGCCGTAGGATTTTCGCAGCGCCTCAATTGAGGATAGCGCGTTCGGAGTTGTCAGAGTAACTTCAAGAACCGTAATCCCTCCGCGTATGAGTGCATCGACCGCTGGCTTGAGTGGCAATGCTTCTCGGAGACGCAAAACGGCAATTGCGCCTGATGCAAGCATTTTTTGGGTCCGGGCTCTTCGATTGTCCATCTTTTTTCACAAATTGTGGAGCATTTTGGGTTTATGTTCGTACCTAGATAGAGTGTAGCTGGTCGTATCTCCCATTCGATATATGCGACCAGGATTGGCCTCCGTGAACGCTTTTCTGCTCACTCAATTCAGAGTGCACGGGGCCTCTTATCAACTCTCCAAAGATACTACCACCATGAATCATTCAGTTCAGGTTCCCGCATCCAACACCAACGGGCAACACGATGTTAGGAAGAATTCAGTGAATCAGAAATTTCTGGCTGAACTTGAGCAGCAGGCCCGTGCGCTTGAACCCACTCAAGAGGAGTTGGGAGAGTTGTTTACGAAAGTTGAAAGATACGCCCGTCGGCATATTTCAAATGTATGCGAGACTCCTGCCTTTGTTAAATCGAAGGAGCGGAGTGTGGGATTACTGTCCTCGCCCATCACTGAGACAGGGATCTCGCTGGATGACACATTACAACTTATGTATGATTACGTGGATCACGAGGGGCTGAATTCGGGGTCTCCCCGATATCTCGGCTACATTCCGTCTGGTGGGTTGCCACATTCAGCATTTGGCGATTTTCTCGCAGCCATCGGTGGGCGATATGCGGGGGTATTTCACTCTGCTCCTGGGGCTGTTCGTATGGAAAATATGCTTATCCGCTGGATGGCAGAGGTTGTCGGCTATCCCAAAGGGGCTGGCGGTTATCTGGCTTCTGGCGGAAGTATTGCCAATTTGTCTGCGGTGATTACTGCGCGTGAGGCAAGTGGACTTCGCGGAGCTGATTATGACCGTGCAGTCATATACATGACCGAGCACACACACCATTGTGTGGACAAGGCGCTCCGCATTGCGGGTATGGGTAGTTCAATACGGCGCAGGGTTGCTGAAGATGATCGCTACCGGATGTCTGCCGAGGCACTTGAGAAAACGATTGCTGCTGATCGAGCATCTGGCCTGAACCCGTGGCTGATTGTCGCTTCCGCCGGCACGACCAATATGGGTACGGTAGACCCATTGGAAGACATCGCCTCCGTTGCTCGGTCAAACCATCTCTGGTTTCATATTGACGGTGCGTACGGCGCGTTCTTCGCACTCTGTCCAGAAGGCCAGGAGGTTCTCTCCGGCATGGATCAATCAAATTCCCTGGTACTAGACCCACATAAAACGCTTTTCCTGCCGTTTGGTACAGGAGCGCTCCTGGTGCGTGACCAGGAATTCCTTGGCCCGGCACATGGTGGTCGCGGTGAATACATGCGGGATATGGACTCGGATGCCCACGAACTTTCTCCGGCATATTTATCTCCCGAATTATCCAAACATTTTCGGGGGCTCCGCATGTGGTTGCCTCTCAAACTTCTGGGAGTAGCTCCATTCCGCTCGGCTTTGTCGGAAAAGATTCACCTGGCCCGGTACGCGTATGAGCGTCTCCAAAGTTTCGAGGGGGTTCAGGTTGGTCCGTCACCAGATTTATCTATTGTTACGTTCCGCTATGTCCCCGAAAAGGGAGATGCAAACGAGTTTAATCTTGCCCTGATCGACAACCCAGCCGAGAGGATTATGAAGCGTTGGCAGGATCGCGATGCAAACGAATTTAATCTCGCCCTGGTCAACAACCTGCATCGGGATGGTCGGGTATTCCTGACATCCACGAGGATCAGGGGGACCGTAGTACTACGTTTGGCGGTCGGCTCATTCCGAACGCACCTGGAACACATCGATGAAGCGCTTGAGGTTCTGAGCGAGCATGTCAGGGCCCTGAAAGAGAGTTGATCACGCCACACTCTCTGACCTATTGCCGGAGTTCTGCTCAACAGGCACAATGAGGTCTCAGTTCCAGGGTTGTCCATGGGCTACAACGTGACACATTATTGGCTTACTCGGGATAGGAGAGCGGATTTGCAATCTCTGTCCACGTTTCGAATGTCATCTGGAGCCGGGATTGTTTAGCCGCCCGTCCTTATCCAATATCCATGAGGAAGGTGCCGACCGCAGGGATGATGGTGTGCGCACCACCGATTAATCTGATCATCCAAGTGGGTTGCTTTGGCGGCTCCAGTTGAAATCCTTCGAATCCCTCGGACTTGCTCCTGGGGTCCAGCGGGCAATCCCCCCTAGAAGAGGCAAGATAATTCCTGAACTGAAACGGCCTGAGCGGGAACGAGGGTTCTGCAGGGGGGCAAACGTAATCGCTACACATGAGTTTACGAACACAAAATCAATCGCCCCGAAGGGGGGAATCGAATGAGCGGAAATTATGAACTTGGTGACCGTGAAAAGATCAAAGAAATACGGGATCGTGAACGGTACTCAAGGAATGTACCTGTAATCGATGGTGATCCGCGTTTCCAGATATACTGGACAAGCGAAGATGAGGTTGAGTTACACGTTTCAGAAGGGGCTTTGAATGGCGGAGGAATCCGGCAATTCAAGCTGCGGGGCGATGAGGTCGTCTGCGAGTTTTGGGAACGTGATGGCAAAGGTAAGCAATGGTACCCCGTAGAGAACAAACGGCTGGGTCGTCTGCAGGGCGGAGAATATCTGACCTGTCCGAATGCGTCACGGTTGCCGGAAATTATCGAGCGGGAATACGAGAATCTCTGCAGGTACTATGACTGATCAACTTGCTGAATTGCCCCCTAGTTGGACCTGCCCTGCGAATCCAAGGTCGAGCAAGTGCCGGAATTGAACGATGAGGATGTGGAGAAGGAACTGGAACGCCTAGTGATTGAACATAAGGAACTATCGGAATCAATCGAATCGCCCTGGGATCTGCAACGCCTTACCCGTCACCTGATCGTAACCACCGAAGCGTATGTCGTGCGCCTGTATATAGAATTATTGTGGGCCGATGTGGGTAGCTTCGTGTCTGAGATGACAGCCATGATGTTCAAGACAGAAACGGGGTAGGATCTTGAGGATCTGGATACATGATGCTCTTGGGTCTTTTGTTTCTAATTCTCTCTCTTGCTTTGGGGGCGGGTGCCGTGTTCTTGCATGATAATGCAGGATGGGATAATACTTTAGTCCGCTGGCAGTGGGGGTTACTGGTGGCCGGGTTTTTACTTTTACTGTCCGGAATAATCATATAAACCCGAGTATGTGAGGATGCTCCGAATGCAACGTAATACGCCTTATGTTTCGCCCCCCGCGGTCAATCCAGAGTGTAAATGCCACTTTTGTATCTTTTGTTATATGTGTAGATAATTCTTCGCCCTTTCTAATCTGCGAAGTAAAGGAAAGAAACGTGCAGCATAGGGTTACCGGTCGGACACATTTTTCAAACATTTCCTTTGTTGAAAATGAGCTTCTGCTGGTCCTATAATGCGAAAAATAGGTTGCCATAGAGTCCCAGTGGCCTTGGCACGGTCGCAGGATTTTTTCCTTAACACCTGAGTTATGTGATTTGGTACGCTAAATGGTTTCTGGAATAAATCGTTGAGGAAATAATTCAACTATTTGCAATAAATTGGAACTTTAATGCTCGGGAACACCTAATGTATATGGCTTCAAAAAAAAAATACATAATTAGCTGTCCCAACGAGGGTTAAGTAATTATTGAGTCCCCATTTCTAAATTGCCTAAGCTGCTTGGTAGCTCACTCAGTACTCACATATAATGGAAAGAATATCAAGCGAGCAGGACAATCCTTATCCTGACTTTGTTAATCGCCTCCGGCTATTGATCTCGAAAAATCCCGAGATTATCACGCTTACGTTGAGTAATATTTTCACAATGCGTCTTATCGGAAACAAGACACATGGGGACTTGGCAGAAATTGCTATATCGGAATTTATCAATCAGTACATGTATGATTTCCATTCAATTCATGTGGGAAAAGATTTATACAGGGCCAAGAAGCGTGAAGAAGATATCAAGGTCGTCAATGAGATAACAAAAACGGAATTCCCAATTAGCCTGAAAGCGTACGGAAATGGGCCCTTGCAATTATCCACTAACAAATCATATACGATGTTTCCGAGGCTATCTGAGGAGGGTGTAATCATAACTGATAGGAACCGAATTTTCAATGTTTTGGATAGTTCTGCATTTGATGATTTTTATTCTGCGAATGTACTGCCACTGATATATGATGAAAAAACTAAACGCTGCAATATAATGGTTTTTGATTCAGTTAAAGCTCGAAATGCGGTCGCGAAGATTACACGTATAGATCATGGCCATGGGCGAAAACACCCGGTTTATTTGTTCTACGACTCAGATGACAATTACATCTGCGAAGTAAGATATGGTGGGGCATCTGCGAATGCACTACAGCGTGGGCTCTGGACTCACACTATCAGGGCACAGAAATTTTTTACGAGCGTCACAGATGGTTGGATAGATTACTCCCACAACAAGGTTTTAGTAAAGCTATTTTCTTGTGCCCTTGTGGCAAGCAGTAGTGGTCACCAAACTGCTTTAGATGTAATAAACGAAGACATCAGCAAAATCAAAGAGTCGACCCAGAAAAGATAATGTCAGTGAATTACACCTTGTTTGGCGATCCTGTCGTTACTGTTCCTGTAACAGAGGGAGTTAAATATGCCGGATCCAAACTCAAATTACTGCCACACATTCTGCGCCTTGCACACCGGACCGGGGCAAAGAGCGTGTTAGACGGATTTTCCGGCACTACTCGTGTTTCGCAAGCATTTGCAAGATCAGGATATAGTGTCGTTTGCAATGATGTATCTGAGTGGTCCAAGGTGTTCGGGAACTGTTATTTAATGAACAAGATGCCTAGGATGCACTACGAAGGAATTATCAACCACTTAAATGCTGTTCCTCCAAAAACCGGCTGGTTTACAAAACACTATGGCGGAATCGTTTCTCGCATTGGTCAACTGTCAGTGGAGCAGGACGGTCTCAAGAAACCTTGGCAGATTCATAATACACGCAAACTAGACGGGATCCGATCGGAGATAGACAGAATGGGTCTTTCTCCAATAGAGCATGCGGTCGCACTGACCAGTCTTATATTGGGGCTTGATCGTGTAGACAGCACAATTGGACATTTTGCATCGTACTTGAGAGAATGGTCAAGACGCTCCTTCAATATGCTCCGGTTGGAAATACCAAAATTATTTATCTCTGAGGAGGATAATCGGGTACTGCAAAGAGATGTATTCGATGTTTCCGGGATTGATGTCGATTTGGCATATTACGATCCCCCTTATGGTTCCAATAATGAGAAGATGCCACCATCACGAGTCAGATACACGGCCTACTATCACCTATGGACTAGTATTTGCCTGAATGACGAACCGGAACTCTTTGGAAAAGCAAAGCGCAGATTGGATTCTTCTGACAAGCTCTCAGCTTCTGTATTTGAAGAGTTCAGGAGGAATCCGGCCACAGGAAGATATTTCGCTGTTGAGGCACTTGAACAATTGATTGCTTCAACCCGTGCGAAATGGATTATCCTCTCTTACAGCTCCGGTGGGCGTACCACCGCTACTGAAATAGACTCAATGATTCGAAATTGTGGTACAGTGCTAGAGTTTGTCAAGATTAATTACAAACGTAATGTGATGGCAAACATGAGATGGACAAATGAGTGGTTGAGTGACGCTGAGTCGCCAAATTGCGAGTATCTGTTTCTCATTGATAAAGGGTGAGTGTAGAGCTCCAGAATAGCTCCGGCGACAAAACATGTTATATCAGTTGAATCGCGGGTGTCTTAAACCTGCTTAAGAATTCACCCTGCTTTTGTCCGATAACATCATGCAACGTCCACTGAAGGCCACTTTCTCGACAATCTCGTTCCTGATATTGAGCATACAGCTGTCCGGTTACCAACCTGCAGATACCTCCAGTCAATCAAATGCCGTGATTAGTGCATCTGTTTCCGAGCACATCTCCAAACAAACAGCGCAAGAGCAGCCGCCAAACTTTATTGTGATACTGGCAGACGATCTTGGTTACGGTGATTTGGGGGCCTATGGTCAAAAGAAAATTCATACGCCAAGACTTGACCAAATGGCCGCGGAGGGAATGAGGTTCACGAGCTTTTATGCCGGACATACCGTCTGTGCACCATCCCGTGTAGCCCTCCTGACAGGTGTAGACATGGCGCATTCACATACACGATCCAATGCCGGACCCGGGCTTCAAGAAACAGACTTAACTGTGGCTGAAGTACTGAAGGAAGCAGATTACTCCACGGGAATCTTTGGTAAGTGGGGATTTGGAACACCGGAAAACGGCGCACCCGACCAGCAGGGATTTGATGAATTTCTGGGGTACCTGGGGCATGTTCACGCACACTCATACTATACAGATCACCTGTTCAGTATTCAGAACGGCAAAACAGAACAAGTACCTGTTGATACGACACAGTATACACCGGATCTATTTACGGAAGCGGGACTAGATTTCATTACACGTCACAAGGATCATCCATTCCTGTTATACCTCCCTTATCCGCTGGTGCATGCGGAACTTTTGGTGCCGTCGGAGTCCATGAGACCCTATCTGGATAGTACGGGACAAAGTCTCCTAATGCCAGAAAAACCATTTCCCTGTTGTGGCGTCATTGGCACCTATCGTGGACAGAAGCAACCTCATGCAGCATTTGCAGGTATGGTTTCCAGACTTGATAGAGATGTTGGCCGGATACTGGATCATATCCGCGATCTTGAATTGGATGACAACACGATCGTGTTTTTCACCAGTGACAATGGTCCACATATTGAAGGCGGAGCTGATCCCGGTTTCTTTGAAAGCAATGGTCCTCTGCGCGGGCTAAAACGTGATTTATACGAAGGCGGTATCCGAGTACCTGCGATTGCCTGGGGCCCCGGAATCATCCCAGGAGGCATTGTGAGCGACCATCCTTGGGGTAGCTGGGATATCCCTGCTACGCTTGCAGATTTTGCAGATACATCTGGACCATCTACTAATGGAATTTCGATGCAAAATCTGCTGCGCGACGAGGGACCAGTCGCCCAGCACGAATATTTTTACTGGGAATTCAACAACGGTTGGGGTGGGCATTATGTACAGGCTATCCGCCAAAAAGATTGGAAACTACTACGTTTTGCTGAGCCCGAACGGACCTGGTTTGAGCTATACAATCTGCGTACAGATATCGGGGAATTCAATGACCTTGCCCCAAACTATCCAGAGATGGTTACGAGATTGAGTAATCTGATAGACAAGGTTCGTGTGAATCCATGACGCCGCAGTAGCTAATCATCAGAAAAGTCTGGCATCTTTGCACCGAACTCTCCTGCCGATGATTGCCACTTGCAAGGCTGTGAGAAGTATCCGGTATACAGGTAGTCTGGACGGAGGGGGCCTGACTATTCGCCCCGCAATTCAGCGTGCGTCGTGCGTGCGATTCCTGCCCCCAGAGCAGCTGAGTCGGCATCATCCTCTAATCCCTCAATCAGAATAATCAGAACATAGGGTGGGGAGTTTGGTGGGTAGATGATGGCGGCATCGTGATGAATACGCGTGATTTGCCCGGTCTTGTGTGCAACCAGTACGTCGGACGGGAGTCCGGCGGGAATCATTTCATTGAATGCCTGGTCCAGCAGTACCTCAACCATGTTGCTATCTGCCGCGGGGCTGACTGCTTTTCCCTGGTGGATGGCCTCTAAGAGGGTTGCCAAAGCGCGGGCTGTCGTTGAGTTGCTGAGACCAAGTTCAAAGGCTTTGAGATCTTCTACTCCCCGAAGTACCTGCATACCGGGAGCTCCCAGAGAATTGACTGTTTCCTGAACAGGCTCTGCTCCCAAAAAGTCAATCAGAAGATTCGTAGCGAGATTGGACGATACAGTAATCATTTGATAGATCAAGTCCGAGATCGTCATGCGTTCTCCCAGCCGTTCATAGATCGCATCGTCCGAATCCTCCTCAATACGGTAGGGAGTCCCATCCACAATTGAGCGGAAAGAGTTTTTTACTTCAAGGGTTGAGTCCAGGGAAAGGCCAGTGTCCCGAACTCTCCGCCATGCTTCAATCTGCACCGGTACCTTCATCGTGCTAGCAGCATGAAAAGGGCGGTCGGGAAGTATGTCCAGAGTGGTTTGTGTGCTTGCATCCCGAATCGCTACAGCGACCGTAGCATTAGGATACTCGCTGATCACAGTCTCTATTTTGTCCTGCAGCGTAACGGGCTCATTGCATGAGAGTACAGTTCCGCCAATCAGGATCAGCATCATCAGTCTGAAAAGGGAACGATTCACGGTTTTAGATTCTACAGGTACGTATATCAGTGATCACAATCCCCGTTGCACCAAGTCGCTCCAGATCGTCCATAATCTGGTTGGCTTCTTCACGTTTCGCCAAAGCTTTCACTGCAATCCAGTCTGGTTTACTCAGAGGAGCAATGGTCGGTGATTCAATGCCGGGGGTGATCTCACACACACGTTCGAGCGATGATCGGGGACATCCATATTCGATCATCACATAAGTTCTGGCCAAGAGGATTCCCTGAATGCGTCGCACGAACAGACCTGCCGCTGACTTGGCCTCAACCGTTCCGGTGCGGCCAGTCAATACAGCCTCAGTGTGTAGAATTGGTTCGCCAATGACAGAGAGTCCAGCATCCTCCAGGGTACGTCCGGTCTGGACAAGATCAGCAATAATATCCGCGACACCCAGTTGAATGGAGACTTCAACAGCTCCGTCGAGAGGTACGATCTCGGCTTGGATTTTTCTTTTTTTTAGATCAGCTGAAACTAGGTGACTGAACGAGGTTGCGATGCGGAGTCCATCAAACTGGTCCGGGGTAAGGTTGCGGTCACGCGGGCCTGCATAGCACAGCCGCGCTGTCCCGAATCCGAGAGAGAGAATTTCTTCCAGGCCAGCCTGCTGCTCATTCAGAAAATCCCGGCCAATGATACCCAAGTCAAGGACCCCGTTACTCACATAAGTCGCAATATCACGAGGGCGCAGGAAATAGAATAGGGCTTGATTGTCCGTATCTCGAATGCGTAACTCACGGCCTGAGCGCCGGCATTTATAACCGGCTGCCTGAATCAGTTCTACAGTATCCGAGGCGAGTGCTCCCTTATTAGGTAGTGCAATCTGCAACATTTGAAAAGCAGCTTAGAGGTGACGGTAGATATCTTCCAGAGACAGGTCACAGGCGAGCATCATCACCTGAATATGGTAGAGCAGTTGAGAGATTTCTTCTGCGGTGCGTTCTCGGGTTTCGTAGTTGGCCGCCATCCAGACCTCCCCAGCTTCTTCTAGAATCTTTTTTCCAATTTCGTGGGAACCTGCGTGCACCGCCCGGACGGTGCCAGATTCTGTGTCTTGTCGATCTATTTTATCCTTCAACTCCTGAAAAAGATCTTCGAACCGCTTCATATTGAATACTGATTGGGGGTCATTGTTGGAAAATGCAAGGCCTCGCCAAATGCTTATACACGTCTGCTGAGGCTTTTGTATTGGCGCAATCTAACACAAAAGGCAATGCTACCTTCAGGAAAGATAAAAGAAAGGGCCAGATCACGAGATGCTGGCCCTGCAGGAATGAGGATTCCCCGAATTTATTTCAACTGTTAACAGACGCTAGGCCTTGACCGCCTCAGCAAGTAAGCGATCGAGTTGTGGTGCCGTGCGTCCTCCGGTTCCTACGAGGATATCATCGAAGAACGCAATCAAGGCTGAACGCTCTGACGGCATCGATTCAAACGATTCCAACGCGGACAGGAAACGCTTCCAGACAGATTCTTCAATCTGGCCAGCTAAGTACCGTGCAAACAGTCTTCCAAGTGGATTTGAATTTTTCATTTTCTCGTTTTGCAGCGTGTCAGAAGCAACTAAAGTTCAATGTTTCGCTCTATCACCCAATCACTACGGCAAAAATCGGACCAAAGTTACATTTTCGTGCCGTATGCAACCCACTTACACGCAGAAAACCCGATATACGCAATCCAAACAAAGAAATGATATTCTAAAAGGGTATCGTAGGCTTGGTTTTTCCTTTCCGAATGTCAGTGCACAAGGGGCACGTACGTCCAGCCAATGCGAATCCAATCCCCCTCGAGGCACAAACCATTTGCACCCGCGCGGAACAACCCTAATTCGGCCAAACAAATCCCAAGTGCACTCCTCACAAATACAAAAGCAACCGTGACTTTGAATTCGTTCCTGAAAATCAGGGTTTTGTCTATTCACGAATTGACGACATAGGACATTAGTCAAAAGAGAGGACTACCTCCGGCGTGGTGGGGACTGCTTGACAGGTCAGGATTGCACCACCTGCAATCTCCTTGTCTTCCAGCGCCATGCGGGATCGCATGTGTACGGTTCCCCGAGTGATCCGGGCACGGCAGGATCCACAAACGCCAGACTGGCATGAGTACGGCGGCTCACCTCCGGCGGCACGAATGGCTTCAAGCAGCGTCTGCCTCGCTTTGACGGATACTTGAAGTGTTTGTCCGTTGAGCGTAATCCTGGCCGCGGACTCACAGCCGTCGACCGAGAGATCCATCTTCGCGCTGGCACCACCGTAGCTCTCCAGCCGGATTCTGTTGTCGGGTACATCAATATTCCTGAGCGCTGTCTGGACTGTTGCATTCATTCCTCCCGGTCCGCAGATGAAATATTGCGTGTCCTGCGCTTCGGGCGGATGCTCGGCTATAAACTGAGCTACTGCAGCCGCACCTATACGGCCTCGCCTCCAACAAGTCTCGAATGACCAGAAGCTCATGCGTGACAATACGTTGCGGACAACTAGACGACCCTCAGAAGCCGCCTCAAGTTCAGTCAGCGCCGTGCAGAAAATTGTTGAACGTGCATCAGCGTTCCCGTACACCAAGTATGCAACAGAATATGGCTCGGTCGCCAGCAGCGTTCGGATCATGGCATAGATTGGCGTGATACCGCTTCCTGCGGCAAAGAAGTAGTAGGTCCGGCGTGCCCGCACGTTTGGCTTGAGGCAAAAACTACCAAAGGGCGGAGCTACATTGATCACATTGCCTGGCACAATATTGTCGTTGATGTAATTGGATACGAGTCCGTTCTGCACACGCTTAACCGTGACGCGCAGTGCAGCGTTCTGGAGCGGGGCTTCAGAGATCGAATACGTACGCCGAACCTCTTCGCCCTTTATTTGGAACTGGAACGTTACGTGCTGACCGGCTTGCCAGCGAAACGTACTGGCCAGTGTGGAAGGAACATCAAATACCACACTCCGGGCGAGTCCCGGGATCTCCTCCCGTACCGCGGCAACGGTCAGCTTGTGAAATCCATGAATCACGTACGACCCTCCATATACTGTAACACAACTTCCTGATGCTGTATTACTGGGCTCTCGCCCTGTGCTGCAGGTCCGACCTCAAAGTAGGGGCTCTTCAGCGCACGCTGCTGCTGTTCGCAAGCGTACACGTCCTCCGCGGTGAAGTCGCCCGAGGTCATCGGATCATCGTGGTCGCCGGATTTGTATTTGCCCGAAACCGAACGTCGCCAAAATGGTGCCGAGCGAGCAGATTGCTTCGCGAAAGCAAAGATGGACGCTTTCTTTACTCGTGTCCGGTTTTCAACCCGGGACAGGTCAGGAGCCAGGGGTGTGATCGTAAAGGTTGACCAGCTTGATTCATTCTCCGCCAATCCGATACCCGGGAATAGCATAGGCACCCATGCTCCCAATTGATCGGGAGGCAAGATTAGCGGCATCGGTGTATTGCGTGCGATGTTGGCTGCATAGTCAGGCGCAAGGGGCTCCCAGAATGCGTAGTGTGGACCAACGAAGCCATACTTGGCCTTCGCATGATCATACATGGCCAGGGTCCCCGAATGAAGGTGGGACAAGTGGTATACATCAATGTAGTTCTCAACAACGATCTTCCAGTTGGCCTTGACTTCGTAGGTGTTCCGTGTGTTTGGGTATTCGACCAGAGCATTTACGTCATGTGGTCCCAAGTGCGGCTCAATTTCACCAAACCAGTCCATAATCGACCCGGCATTCGGATCAGGGTGCACAAACAGCATTCCGCGCCAAACATCAACAGAGGCGGCCTTCAGGCCGTAGCATGCTTTATCTATCTGACCAAATTCTCGCTGTTCATCGGGTACTGACAGCAGGTTTCCTTCTAGATCATAGGTCCAGTCGTGGTATGGGCAGGTAATTGCCTTCTCGGTCTTTCCCACTGCTCGCAGGAGTTGCGTACCGCGGTGCCTGCACACGTTATGGAATGCTCGGAGTCGTCGATCCCGGCCCATAACGATGAATAGTTCGTTGAGTCCGGCACGAATAGACGTGTAAGCACCCGGCTCCGCCACATCCTCTACAAATCCGGCGTAGGCCCATGTGCGCGAGAAGATTATCTCCTGCTCGCGTTCGTACCAGTCCTGCCCGGTATAGGCTTCGACTGGTAAACGATGCAACATGCGTCCAGACATGTTAGCTTCCCAGCACCGGTTCAACCGCTCCTGGAGCCAGGTCTAAAAGAATAGTCACTATGCCCAACACGATCCATAGCACCGTTACCAGCCAGAAAATCACCGGCTGTGTATCTCTCGAGATCGATCCCACTAGATGCGTTTCACTGGTCAGGAAAGCCGGGACGGCCCAGTAGATGAACAATATCCCCCAGATCCACATCCAGTTCATTAATGTTGCAACGAGCAACACGGCCAGCGCGACGACATTGACCCAACGCGGGGTGTGGGGACTCCGGTGGTTTTGCATTTGTATATCCGTTGTTTGTAGTTATTGCCAAAAGAATGGACTGGTCCAGAGCGACGAGATCTGCACGGTCAAAGCCCGTGGACCACAGTGTCGGCACACTGGACCGTCTGCCAATATACGATTCGATCTATTTGTGGGCCGTGTCATTGGCGGGAAACACGCAGGTCGGTTCCAGAAGGCTGTTTCGTTGTAACTCACGGCGTATCCAAACCTTCAACAAGGGGACAAATCACTAGACACCTGATATTTGTGATCAGGTTAAAACAATCTCCCTTCGCAGCCGAGCGACCGGCATCCCTAGTTGCATTCGGTACTTGGAGACTGTACGTCGTGCAATACGGTATCCCTGCTCCTTCAAGCCGGCTGTGATTTCCTGGTCTGTCAATGGATTCGTTTTGTCCTCTTGCTCGATCATCCCTGCGATGATGGACTTGACTTCTTTGTTCGACACGTTGATGCCAGCGTCTGTCGCGACTCCTTCAGAGAAAAAATACTTGAGCTCATAGACACCAAAATCACATTGGACATACTTGCCGCTCACCACGCGGCTGATCGTGGAAATGTCCATACTGATTCGCTCAGCAATATCCTTGAGGATCAGTGGGCGCAAATACCCCTCCCCGTAGGTGAAGAAGGCTTCCTGGAAGGAGACGATCTCGCGCATGACCGAGAGCATGGTTTTGCGGCGCTGTTGCACGGCATCAATAAACCATTTTGCCGACTCAAGCTTGGACCGAAGGAATTGTTTTGTTTGGGCATCCGGTGTCTTTTTTGAATCCGACTTCTTGTCTGCAAACATCTTCTCCATCATCTCCCGGTAAGGTTTGGAGACTGAGAGTGATGGGAAATTGCCGGAATTGAGCTGAATCACAAACGATTGATCCGCTTTCCGAACCAGGAAATCAGGTGTTACATAGTTTTCCTGAGGCGTGATTGCACCCTCACCAGGCTTCGGATTGCAGGACTGGATCAGGTCAATAGCAGATTTGAGAGTGATATCGTCAATATTCAGACGTTCTTTGATCCGCCCATACTGTCTTCGGGAAAAAGCGGCAAACAGCTTGGTGATCACCCGAACAGCAACAGCATGTCCGGGAGTGTCCTCTGGCATCAGTTCCAACTGGATGAGCAGACATTCCTGTACGCTGCGTGCTGCAATGCCAGGCGGGTCAAGCCGCTGAATACGACGCAAGACACGTAGGACATCCTTTTCTGAGAGTTCCTCCCGGTAATTGAACGTAATATCATCGACGATCGAAGCGAGTTCTCGTCTTAGGTAACCGTCCTCGTCTATGGATCCGATGATTTGTTCTGCAATCAATGTGTCCCGCCGGTCCAGACTCAAAAATCCTTTTTGGCTGCGCAGGTAATCTGTCATGGATTCCGCGGACGTGATTGGCATCTCTCGGTCTTCCTGATGATCGTCTACGCGGGCTTTGTATCCATACAGGTCATCTACATCCGGGAGCAAGTCTTCCAGATCAAATTCTTCTTCATTACTGCTTTCTGTGGACTCTTCCTCAGATCCCGATGTGATTTCATCCGGTGCACCCTCTTCCAGAAGAGGGTTCGCTTCCAGTTCCTGCTGGATGCGCTGCTCCAAAGCAAGTGTTGGCAGTTGCAATAATTTGATGTACTGGATCTGCTGAGGAGACAGCTTTTGCTGCAGCCGTAATTCTTGACTCAGATTCAGCATGTTTTGAGGATCTATATTATGTTTAGCCGCAACTCGTACTTGAAACGTAGCAGGTAGCTACTGGGTTTGCAGCTTGCATACTGAATAATTTATGCAATACACAATACGGCTCCTATATACTTATGACTGACCGCCCGGGTACCATTGCACCCAAAATGCACGATGAGGACTTTGAGAGACGACTTCGGCCGCGAAGGCTGAAAGAGTTCATCGGCCAGGATAAAATCAAGAGCAATCTGAGTATATTTATGCAGGCTGCTCAGGAGCGCGAAGAAGCACTGGACCATGTGCTCTTGTCTGGCCCTCCGGGATTAGGGAAGTGTGTGACAGCAGAAACACAAATCCAAACTCCAGAGGGCGATGTCCCTATGGGCCGTCTGATTCCAGATGACCTGAGACCTGGTGAATACAGGGAGCATACCGTGACCGTTGTGGGGGCATGTGGAGCCGAGCATACGTCGCATGTGTATGCGAGTGGGCGTGGGCCCACGATCCGCCTCAGTACGGACTGTGGTCAGCATATAGAAGGCACACCAAGACATCCACTACTGGCAGAAACGCAAGGGTATTTGACTTGGCGATCTCTCGCATCCATTAAGGTGGGGGACGGTGTTTTGGTGTGTCCAAAGAGTTTGCCTACGGCCCGGAAGGGCCTTGGTCTGACGGGTAGAGATATAGATGCTCTGGAGGGGTTCCGTACAGAAAGACCAAAAATAACGGACAAGTTTGAGTGGTCTACGGTCACTCGGATTGAGTCATCTGAGGCGGAAACATTCGATTTTGTCGTTCCCAGCTCACATTCATTTATCGGGAACGGATTCTGTAACCACAACACAACGCTTGGCCATATTATTGCAGAGGAAATGGGGGCCTCAATCACGACTTCATCCGGCCCCGTACTTGATAAGCCGGCGGATCTGGCAGGAATTCTTACGAAATTGAAAGAAGGCGACGTTCTGTTCATTGACGAAATGCATCGGCTGTCCCCATTGGTCGAAGAATACCTCTATTCGGCCATGGAAGATTATTACATCGATATTGTCATTGACAGTGGCCCCAATGCCCGAAGCGTAAAGATTCCACTACCCAGGTTTACAATGGTTGGAGCAACCACGCGAAAAGGATTATTGACGGCTCCCTTGCGAAGTCGGTTCGGGATAGATTTTCGATATGATTATTATAGTGCCGAACTGCTCCAAGCGATCCTGATACGCTCCGCGAACATCTTGAACGTCTCAATCGAAAAGGAGGGAGCATGGGAAATTGCCCGCCGAAGCCGGGGGACCCCGCGTATTGCAAACCGCCTCCTGCGTCGTGCACGGGACTTTGCGCAAGTCGAAGGAGATGGTCGTATAAGCCTTAAAACAGCTGACCGGGCACTCACCGCACTGGATGTAGACAAAGAAGGACTCGACGAAATGGACACACGTATTCTTCTGAGTCTGATTGATAAATTTAATGGGGGACCTGCCGGACTTTCGACTCTGTCCGTATCGGTGGGTGAAGAATCAGGTACCATCGAAGAAGTCTACGAGCCCTACCTGATCCAGGAAGGATATATGCAGCGCACCTCTCGTGGACGTATTGCTACGAAACGGGCCTATCAGCACCTCAACCGAAAAATTCCTGGCGAAATGCCAATGCTTTTTGACGATCAAAACGCAGAACCTTCCGAATGAAACCGATTGCCATACGTTTCTTTCGGCTGATTCAGCTTTGTGCAGTCGTCATGGCAGATTCACTGGGGCAGGCACGGCACCTGACGGTTCAAGAGGACGGCGATGTGTATGTAGCTGGCTCCATGCAAGGCCAAGTCGGGAGAATCCTATACACCGGTCGTAGCGATTAATGCAAAACAAGGATCTGGCATTGACAGATTTTTTGCGCGCACTCAAAAGGGAGAGCCAGGGGGAGATTCGAACGGACGAGTATAGCCGCGTCCTCTACAGTACGGACGCCAGTATTTACAGCGTGATGCCGCACGGCGTCTTTTTTCCGGCTTCAAGGGATGATGTGCAAATGGCAGTCACGCTCGCTGCCAAATTCGGCATTCCGATTCTTCCTCGGACCGGGGGCAGCAGCCTCGCTGGACAGGCGGTTTCCGAAGCAGTGGTCATGGACTTCACCCGCCACTTAAACCGAATCCTGGAGGTGAACGAGGCAGAAGGCTGGGTACGGGCTGAGCCGGGTCTTGTACTGGATCAACTCAACAACAGCATCGCACCGACTGGATTGCAGTTTGGCCCGGATCCGGCCAGTAGTAATCGAGCTGCTTTGGGAGGGATTGTCAGCAATAACTCAACCGGAAGCCATTCCATCTGTTATGGCATGACGGCCGATCACATTCTCAATATGAATGTTGTGCTGAGTGATGGCTCACAGGTATACCTTGGGCCATTAGAGATGGAGGAGCTCAAAAAGAAGGCGCAGCGAAGTGGTGCTGAAGGAAGGATTTACCGGGGAATGATGGAACTGACCCAATCACCAAAGCATCGCAAAGCAATCATTGAAGGAACGCCTCGTCACTGGCGACGGTGTGGAGGGTACAATCTCGATCGGTTTGTTGGGGAAGCCGCGTCCTTCAAGGTCCCTCAGGACGAGCGGTTTAATCTGGCAAAACTGGTGTGCGGTGCAGAGGGGACTCTGGCGGTGATCCAGGATGTGACGCTGAATCTGGTGCCCATTCCCGAGGCTCGTGGCTTGGCAATTGTCCACTTTGGCTCCACTGTAGAAGCACTCCGGCAAATTCCGGCCATTCTGGAAGCCAACCCCAGTGCAATTGAGCTACTGGATAACCTTGGATTGCAATTGTGTAAGGATGTACCCGAATATGCACGACTCCTTTCAACATTCATTGAGGGGGATCCGGATTGCATTCTCATTACAGAGTTTTACGGGAGTGGCGAAGCAGAATTGCGATCGAAAATTGAATATCTGCGCACGGTTCTAGCTGCACAGGGGCATAGTGATAGTGTACTGCCGGTGCTGGAGCCTAGCCGGCAAGGGAATGTGTGGGCTGTTCGGAAGGCAGGCCTGGGTCTGTTGATGAGTATCAAGGGAGATCACAAGCCAATCCCATTTATCGAAGATGCAGCAGTTCCGACCGAACACTTGGCAGAGTATGTGGAGAAAATTGGCCGTTTCTGTGAAGAGAGAGATACCCGGGTTGCCTATTACGCGCATGCCAGTGCTGGTTGCGTCCATATTCGCCCCCTGATTAACACAAAAGAAGCATCGGAAATTGCCAAGATCCCAGAAATTCTTGATTTTGCCGTTGACCTACTACAGGGGTATGGGGGCGCACTCTCCAGTGAGCATGGGGATGGGCGGGCACGGAGCTGGATGAATGAGCGATTCTTTGGACCGGATTTGTATCGGCTGTATCAGAAAGTCAAACAATTCTGGGATCCCGAAGGACTATTGAACCAGGGGGTGGTTGTGGATGCACCTGCCGGAACAGAAAATTTGCGTTATGGCCCCGACTATGAAGTTATCCCCCTGGAGCTAAATCTTGACTTCAGTGCGGAGCATGGATTTGATCGTGCGGTGGAGATGTGTAATGGAGCGGGCATCTGTCGCAAAGAAACGGCGGGGGTGATGTGTCCCAGTTTCATGGTAACCCGTGAGGAAGAGCATACTACCCGGGGTCGTGCCAATGCCCTGAGAGCTGCGCTTTCTGGTGAATTGCCCCACGAAGAGTTGACCAGTAAGCGCATGTATGAGGTGATGGATCTGTGTGTCGAGTGTAAAGGATGCAAGTCCGAGTGCCCCTCCTCGGTTGATATGGCGAAAATCAAGTTCGAGTTTTTGTCACAGTATCACAAGAAACACGGCATCCCGCTACGCACACGCATGTTTGGGGATATCGCAAAAATCAGCCGCCTGACCAGCGGTGCACTCGCACCCATATTTAACGGGGTTTTAGGGAGTCTCCCCGTGCGTTTCATACTGGATCGCGCACTGGGGATCTCCATGCAGCGGAAGATGCCAACATTTGCCAGACAACCCTTTACTGCCTGGTTCAGGAAGCGCTCACGAAATGGACAGCAGAAGAGACAGGTCGTGTTATTTCATGATACTTTTAACACCTTCAACGACCCGCATGTATCCATTGCAGCTGTTGAAGTGCTGGAGGCCGCCGGTTTCAAGGTAATCCTGCCAGGGCATCGCTGCTGTGGACGGCCGCTGATCTCGAAAGGATTGGTAAAGAAGGCACGTGCCGCGGCAAAGGACACTGTAGAGCGACTATTGCCATACGCAAAGCAGGGACTGCCCATCATTGGCTTGGAGCCCAGCTGTCTGCTGTCCATGCGTGACGAATATCTGTACCTGTTGCCAGAGAGCGAAGATGCGCGAATAGTTGCCAGTCAAGCCGTACTGTTTGACGAGTTTATTGCCCGCCTTGCAGAAGAAGGGCGATTGCCAATGACCTTTACAGGCACCGCAAAAGAAGTCTTGCTACACGGCCACTGCCATCAGCGTGCGCTTGTAGGAACGGAGCCAACACGAAAAATCCTGACGTTACCTGAAAACTATCATGTGCGTGAGGTGGACTCCAGTTGTTGTGGAATGGCGGGTGCATTTGGCTATGAAAAAGAGCACTATGCGATCTCTCGAAAGATGGCAGAAAGGCGCTTGGTTCCCGAAATACGCAGCGCTGGCAGGGATGCACTGATTGTTGCCCCAGGCACCAGTTGCCGCCACCAGCTGCAGCACTACGACATCAAGCGCGTGTTGCATCCGGCGGAGGTGCTTCGGGATGCAATGATCTTGTCAGCAGACTAGAATTGGGGAAGCTCCTATGCTTCCTGCCTTCCAAGCTTTTCTGCCCGGTAACCGCCGGCCCGGAGGTCCCGCAAAAGCAGAAGTCCGAACACCACGATCAGGATGAAACCAAAGGGTGCCAGCGTACGGAAAGAGCGCCGGCCCCCCTCATTATCGGCAGGATTCAGTTCCGCCTGTGCCCGGTCTACGACCTCTAAAGCTACACCGGATCCGCTGATGGCCCTGAGTGCTTGCATGGTACTTCCACGAGGCAGTTCCCCATTGCTTTCGTATTGTGCCAGTACATCCTCAACCGTGGCATTTACGGCCATAATATCACCGGCTTGTGCTCCAGCGTTGTCGGCGACACCCGGGAATTGGAGGCTCACATCTTCAAATATTTTGACAACCACCGGACTGTCCAGCGTATCGTGTCCCCGGTCATCGGCAACGCTACCCAGCCAGGGCGTGACAAGGAAGGACGCCAACATCCCTACGGCCCCCATAACGCCGAGCCCCAACGCTCCGCTCTTAGGATTTCGTTCGGACACATAGCCCAACATGGTCGGCCAGAAATAAGCAATCCCGGCGGCCCAGATTGCGGCTGTCAGAAAAGCCATTAGCGGTGACTCTGCCATACTGAACAGGTAGAGTCCCAGTGTGGCAAGAATTGCGCCCCCAAACAGGATGCCGGTCGGAGTAAGAACTCGAACTACCGGACCAGCGAGCAAGCGAAGCGTGCCCATGATGCCAAACACGAATCCGAACACGAGCAATCCATCGATCCCGCCTGCTTGGAGTACAGGGGGAACCCAACTTGACGGAGGCAGCTCCATCGAGGCTGTAAGCAACATCATAGGTAACATGATGAGCATAATCGGGGCAAAGAGCGCCTTAAATGATTGACCTACAGAGACCCCAGCCTGAACTCCCTCCGTTTGTGGGAAGGGGGCAGTAAACATCATCAAGCCATATCCTAGGGCGGGGATCAAGATCAGTAAGGGTTGTGCGCGCCAACCCCCTCCAAGTTGTGCGAAGACTAGGGTCAGAAGGATGGCGGCAATCAGGTTTCCGTAAGGGAACCACATGTGAAAATGGTTCAGCTTGGAAGTCTTGTTGTCTGGATAGAGTGCTGCAACAAGCGGATTACACCCGGCTTCGACCAAGCCAGCACCAAGTCCGGCGCATAATGAACCGGCAACGGCAGGCACATAGCTCGGGGCAGTCATGATCAGTATTGCCCCAGCTACATGTGTCACGAATGCTCCTCGCACAATCCACCGCATTCCAATTATATCGCAGAGTGGAGAAAAAATGGCCTGACTGATGGTAAATCCAATAAAGAAAACACCAGTGAAAACCCCCAGTTGTGCATTTGTGAGTACAAACTCTGATTTCACCGAGAAGGCAATACCAGAAATGACAGTGAAAGCAAATGCTGTCGTTAGCAAGGCAAGACAGCTGCCATAAAAGAGACGATTACGATTAACCATATGTCCGAGTTAATTGGAATGGAATTCTGAGAATGATCAAATTGTGAAGCCTCGATTAATATAAACAAATCACAGCTACATGTGAGCGATGGCGTGCCAAGCCATCAGGGCCCACGGAGGCAGCACTGCGCTATGGGGTATTGGTGGATATTCTAAATCGGTGCTTCTCAATGCCCAAGCACATGTTGTTGCGAGTGTACCAGAGGCTGTAGTTAGTATGCCTTGGAAAACAGGGTCCTCGTCTGTGAGGCACAATGGGGTTAACCTTATTATAGACTAAACCCTAAGTTAGTGTGCGAATGGGTTGAGCCAATCGTGGCTAGGGCGGGTAATTAACTGGGCATTTATGGATTCCGTGTCCGTCTTTAACGCGGTTCTGATTTTGCAGAGAGTAGCAGATAAGTCTCTTTTCGCAACGAAAGCCAGGTCAGCATCAGGGCCTTGAGACTATTTGAGTGCAAGAGGCACTAAATTCGACCGTTATTCCAGTGTGGTAGGAGACCTTATGGTTGCATCAACCTTCTCTTTCAACAACTCTTCGGAATCATTAATTGGGTAAACAAATTCCCCAAAAAGACTACAGGTAGATCTTTGTAGAGACTGAGGACATTAGCTATGGCACAATGATCGGAAAGCCTGAATACAAGTCCTCTAAGCTGATTATTTACTTGAGCGTATTTTCTTTAACAACGAATGGTTCATTATGAGTTGCTCCTGTTGCTCGTTGAAATCGAAAGCTTCCAGTGTATCTAAGTCCACAAGTAATATTCCGGAAGCCCGAAGGAATTTGCGCATTGCGGCTAGATATGAATCATCTGAAACGACTTTCACCAAGGAGAACAGTTGATTGCCTGCGGTACTCAACATGTCTGAGTCAATTTTTCCAGTATGTGACGTGGTTGATTCAGGATTTTCGGCAATAAGAAGCCACTCCTTACCCTGAAACTCCGGCCAGTAGACATTATTGTTGTCCTGCCGCAAAACAAGGCGGTCCAAATCAATGGCCGGTATTCCCGCAAATGTTGTAAGACCGTATTCATTGAGTAGCATTTTTTCGTGATACTCCAACCCTGCCTTATGCAGCACCCCCGCCGCTGGCCTGGATCCACGTGGGTTTAATGCAAATCCTCTGGCAAACGGGCCCATACGTGGTGCGCGGAAGCACTGGGAACAGAATTTGGCGAACACGTCGGCCACATGTGTATCCATGTTCTTCAGCACCGTAACGGTTCGAATTGAGTACGAACCGGGGTGCATAATCTTGCCGGCAAGAAGTCGTGCCCATATTTCCTGCATCTGGTCAGAAGAAACATTTTGCACACATGAGAAAAATTCTGCTACAAAATCATGGTCGGGTTCCACGTCGGGCGGTTTTTTTCCTTGGAGTAATGGTACAGCCTTCATTGACGTACTCATTACGTTATCTAGCTTTCTGGTTTCCTGAAAGACTATTTTCTGCCTAATCGTATTTCCAATCTCAATTTCTCGAGATGCCACAGTATCTGGAGGGATAAGTACCTTTAGTGCTTCAGATTGATTTTCTGCCAGTAGCTTTAGGTCCTCCTTCCACAGCCTGTTCTTGAAGTCTGTAAACTTGGTGCTAATGTAGCTTGCGGCGATGTTGCCTAAGCCGTATTCGATAAATGTTTGAAGTGCGAAAAGTCCCGGATCCATGCGTCACAATGGCATATGTCGGCTGAATTGGGCAAGATACGCCTCATTCGCAATTTATGTCCCCCTGTTCTTACATTCTGCTTTGCCGCTAGTCGTTAGCGAGACCACGCAACAGGTACCTGCTGAATACAACAGTTGCTCCACGGTGCAGGGTAGCCTCCGGGTTACAACGAATGGGCAGGGCAGTTTCTTGAACCTTAGGCGTGGTGCGTGTGCTCTGAGGGAAAGAGAGAAGATCGGGATGTATATTCACATCCACGGTCATGCCCAAAAGAGCAGGGTCAGAGTATTTGAAAAAAGCGAATCCCCCACCCCTGACCAGCTAGGGTAGCTCTGCTAACGATCTCAATATGCGGTGGGTTAACGCAGCGCCGATTCCAGCTCCGTTGCCGCATCTGTCTGAGTGTCGCGATACTTCACGATCACGGGCACATACGTGGAAATCCCATGCTCATGGGCAAAGGAGCCTGATTTGGATCGGCTCCCGGGGACAACAACAGCCCCGGCAGGTACCTCACCCGGCTTGGCGATCCGTTCATGGACTAGATCGTAGAGTCGCGTGGAATTAGTCAGAATGACCCCGGGAGCCAAAACAGCACCTTCTCGAACAATGCAGCCTTCATAGATACCGCAGCCACCGCCAAGAAAGCTGTCATCCTCAATGATCACCGGCAGGGCCCCGGGAGGCTCTAATACTCCTCCGATCTGCACAGCAGCAGATACATGTACCCGTTTTCCAACCTGTGCGCAACTACCCACGAGAGCGTGTGAATCCACCATGGTCCCCTCATCCACATATGCACCCGTATTGATGTACATCGGGGGCATGCAGATGACGCTTGGGCTGACATAGCAGCCGGTTCGAATGGAAGAGCCTCCGGGTACCAGTCGAACACGATCTGTGACGTTGAGGGGTTTGACCGGAAACGTATCCTTGTCAAAGAAAGGAGCCGGCTCGGCAGCAATTTTCTCCAGTCTCCCGATTCGAAATCCGTAAAGCAGACCTTTCTTCACCCAGGCATGAGCCTGCCAGATCCCTTCTTCATTGCGGGAAGCCGCCCGCACAGACCCATGATTGAGCGCATCAATCAGGTGCTCAAAACCAGATCTTTGTAGACTGGGGTCATCCGATGAAAGCTGCTGTTGAATGACTGATGGTGAAAAGGGCATCAATCTGTTAAAGTGTGGGCCGCACACGCGGCTCCGATAATGCCGGCTTCATTCTGAAAATGTGCTGGTAGAAGTTGTGCCGTTGTTTTGAGCAGGTGAAAGTAGTGCTTGGTACGTTTCGGCCGGCTGACCCCGCCACCGAGAATAATCAAATTTGGGTCAAAAAGGAATTCAACGTAGGTCAGGTAGTTTTGAAGGCGCTTCGCCCACTTTTTCCAAGACAGTTGATCACGCTTGCGAATGCTGTTGGCTGCCAAGGCTTCCGCAGTGGTTCCAGCCATGCGTAGATGGCCCAGTTCCAGGTTGGGGACCAGAACGGGTCCCACGAACAGGCTGGAGCCAATGCCTGTACCCAAGGTCAGGACGAGCGTCTTTCCAGATGCACCTTTGGCCGCACCATAGTGGACTTCTGCGTAGCCAGCGGCATCCGCATCGTTGAGCACCGTTACTTCAGAGCCTAACGTAGATGAAAACAGTTCCTCTACATTTGTGCCGATCCAGGATTGATCAATATTTGCGGCCGTACGGGCAATGCCGTCACGTATGCGTACAGGCATTGTGACTCCAACCTTTTTCTTCCACGAAAAACGCTTCGTGACCGCGTGCACGACTCCCGCAACCTCCTTCGGGTATGCTCCGGTGGGCGTCTCAAGGCGGAAACGCTCCGAAGTCAGTTGCCCGGATTCAATATCAACCAGAGCTCCCTTGATCCCGGATCCCCCTATGTCTATTCCTAGAATTTCCAAGCCAAGACGTATCAAACCAAGCCCAAAGATAGTGTAAATCGGGCACCATAAGCAAGGCTCATCAGTTCTTGATTCAGTTAGTTGAGATTGGGCAGAGAGACTTTGTTAACGGTTCTGGTGGAGAGTTTATGTTAAGCAGGATGTTATTGGTTCCTCTGGATGAGTGAACCAAGGCGGATGTGCAAATTTTACGCTAGATGGCAGCCAAGAGAGTACCGATAGGAACAATAACCAACAAAGCCCTAACCATATCGGCTAATAGAATTCGAACATCCTCTGCACGAACCAGCCATAACCAAAAACAACCAATAGAACCCAAAACACAATTCCGATGAGGAATCCCCACCAAGTGGCCTTGATCCGTTTTGCTTTCAAAGTCTCACTATAGGCTTGTTCAAAAACATATCGGTCATCCCCTTCCCAGTTCACTAATATGCGGATGGGTACCTTAGGAGAGAGCAGATATACAATCAGCAGACCTATGGTATTAGCAAACAACCCCACGAAAAACCAGCCAGTGACTGACACATTTTGTGCCGTTGACTCGGCTTCTGTTATGGGAGAATGCTTGTCATTTGTCATGAGAATAGTTGAATCTTTTGAATGAGATGAGGCAGATATGTTGTGAGTTGGATGTGCGATTTCCAAGATAGATTGTAGTTGGGAGAGTAACGATAACCGACAGAATCCAAATTACATTGACGGAGCGAATTTCATCATGAACCAGAAGAAAAAGACATAAAATCCACCAATCAACAGAACCAACAACAAAATTCCCGCGAGGAATCCCCACCAAGTCGCCTTGACCTGTTTTGCTTTCAAGGCCTCGCTATAGGCTTGTTCGAAAACATATCGGTCATCCCCGTCCCAATTTACGGATAACCGGATTGGTGTTTTGGGTGAGCGCAGATATACAATCAGCAGCCCGATGGTAGTAGCAAGAAGCCCCAAGAAAAACCAGCCGGTCACAGACACGTTTTGTGCCGCCGATTCGGCTTCTGATAGGAGGGAGCGCTTGTCATTCGTCATGAGAATATTTGAATCGTTTGAATGAGATGAGACAGATGTGTTTTGGGCTGGAATACCTTCTTGTTTCACAGCATGTGTCAGATAAGCTCAACCAGATTTTGTGTCTTTAGAATGTTTTCCTGCTTCTTTGAATGTGACAGACTGATCGGTTATTGTACTGCAGACACAAATATAATAAGCTCGGATGGAAAACATGTACTCTATTAGGTTGGTGAATTATAGCAGCAAGGGGTGATGTTTGCCGCCACTGAGACCACTGGTTCATGAGAACAAAGGCCTACTGAGCAGGTACAGAGAATGAGGTAAAATATATACCCGTTTTTCGTTAGACCTCCAATTATAATTGTAATTCATTTGCCATGGTAAGAATTATTTTTTCGATCCTTCTAGTAGGACTGCTTGCCTTGGGGGCATGTCAGTGTTCCGATAAGCCCGAGCAACCTCCGGTGGAGACAGCTCGCCTGTAGGGCATATGTGGATCCCCGATCACATAGTGGATCAGGTGCGGGAAAGCTCAGATATCCTGGGTGTGGTTCAGGACTATGTGCGGATGAAAAAGGCGGGCAACAATTACGTGGGATTGTGTCCGTTTCACGAAGAAAAGACCCCATCCTTTAATGTGAATCCATCCAAAGGAATTTTTAAGTGTTTTGGGTGTGGCAAAGGGGGCAATGTCTTGACATTCGTGATGGAGATTGAGAGGCTTGAGTTCGTGGATGCGGTGCGTTGGCTTGCTGACCGAGCTGGGATTAAAATCCCGGAGCAGAGAGTAGATCGGGAGGCATTTGAACAGACAGAAGTCGTCTATCATGCGCTTCGATTCGCGTCCGAGTACTTTACCCAAAAACTTCAGGACCCCGTATCTGGTGCTGTGGCTCTTGCGTACTTGCAAAGGCGTGGATTAACAGAAAATACTATTGAGCGATTTCAATTGGGTTATGCGCCCGATTCATGGGATGGTCTTCTCAAGGCGGCAGAGCGCGGACATATCAAGCCTGAGGCCCTGGAAAGAGCCGGACTGGTCAAAAAGAATGACAAAGGGGGATATTATGATCGGTTCCGAAACCGGGTGATCTTTCCGGTCTGGTCCCATATCGGTAAGATTACAGGTTTTGGCGGTCGGGCGCTGAAAGAAGGTCCGAGAACGCCGAAGTACCTCAATTCACCAGAGACTGAAGTGTATCACAAAAGCTTCGTGCTCTATGGTCTTTATCAGGCCAAACGGGAAGCACGTCAGCAGGGCAAGGTTCTATTGGTGGAAGGGTACACGGATGTCCTGGCTCTGGATCAGGCAGGCATTGGATCGGTGGCATGCTGTGGAACCGCGCTCACACCGCAACAAGTAAAGCTGTTGGGACGCTTTGTGAAAGAAATCCAGTTGCTCTATGATGCAGACACAGCAGGAGCTGAGGCGACCGAACGTGCCATTGACTGTATCCTCCAAAATGGACTTGATGCAAGCGTTGTGTCGTTGCCGGAGGGAGAGGACCCGGATTCATTTGTTCGCAAACAGGGTGCCGATGAATTCAAGGCCTACCTTCAGGACGAGACCAGAGATTGGCTTGAATCCTTTTTCTGGTCTGCTAAGCAGAAGAACACACTCAGCACACCCCAGGGGATGCGGAAGGAAATTTCCAGGGTAGCAGAACGGATTACATGGTTGCAGGATCAGCTTCTGCAGAAATTATATATCCAAAAAACGAGTCAATTATTTGGTGTTCTGGAGGGAGATGTAGCGCAGGAGGTCGCTGTGCATTTCAGGAGCCGCCAAACGTCGGCCAATACAGCTCCTGCGCAGCCTGAAAGCTCTGAGACCGTCGATACAATTCCCGAGCCGGAGAGAAAACTCTTGGAGTTGATGCTGGAGGAGGGGGCTCCCATGATTGAATATATCCTGGGGAATATGAGCCTTGAAGAGTTTCAGAAAGGTCCCTCTCTGGAACTCGTAGAGGCATTGGTTGCTCTTTACCATGGGCATACTCGGGAGTCCGACAAACTGGGTTCGATCGACGTTGGGCAGCTTCAGATCAGCGCACTCGGTCGGCAGTTGGCCGCTAGCCTCCTGATACGTCAGCATGAGATTTCGAAGAAATGGGAAGAGAAAAAGATTGCAGTTCCCAAACTGAATCAAAATCCAAAGCGTATTGCGAAGGATTGCATGCGGCGAGTCAAGAGAAAGTTGATCAAAGGAGAGATGAAAGACCTGATGTCTGGGATAACAAGTGCCGAAGAAGGTAGTGAGGCGCAACTCGAACTACAGGAGGAGTACCGAAAGAAGAGTCAGTATCTGATTTCTCTTGAGAAGGGAGAAGTTTTTGAGGATTGAATGCAGGAGGCAATCAGAACGAATACTCCAGCAAGTACTGGGTCAATTAGGACTCACTGCAATGCGGTGTGGGTGCTGTCGGCATTAGAGACCGGTTGGCACAGAAGTAGGATCCTTAACGGGGCGGAGATTTCGGCGTGGCAGAATCAGTAGTAGCGCTCAAGGCGCTCGGGTGCCTCGGCATCGTATTCTTTGGAGATCCAGTAGGTTTTCGCGTCTGGATCGAGTTTGCGCCGAAGCGGATCCTTCCCGAAGAGTTGCATCAGCAAGCCAATCGGGATGAATAGGAATACGAAGATTACAGTCAGTATAACCCGCGTCATGATGAAACCCAGAACCAGTGCCAGCGCCATCCATGGCTTGTAGAATGGTCGCAATAATCCTGGGGCAATCAACCCGGTAACCAGGAGCAGACCACCAATCCCCGCAACGATTACCACTCCCGGAATATCACGCCAGTAGAGTACACCGGCAACGATTAGGAATGCAATCCCAAGCGTGATCCCAAAGGAGCGCAGTTGACGGGGTCCTGTATCAAGTGACTGTAATTCTTCACGCAGCATATTCGTACTCCAGGGCCTGTCGGACAAGGTTACGGAATAAGGAGTATGCCTCCATTCGTTCTGGATGAAACTGTACACCGATATGGATGCCGTCTATGCGTTCGATGGCTTCAATGGTGCCATCCGAGCTCTGAGCACTTACAATATAGCCGGTTCCTGGATCGCATACGGCTTGGAAATGGCGGGAATTCACAATGTTAACGTCTGAATCCCAGATCTTCGCCAGGTGGCTGTTTGGAAGAATTTTCATCGGATGGTCAGCGGCTCCTCGTTTTTCGCTGTGCACGCATGTTCCGCTGACCTGCTTTTCGACATCTGCGTAGAGCGTCCCTCCAGCCCGGACAGAGAGCAGTTGCATGCCATAGCAAATTCCAAGGATAGGCAGATTCTGTTCAATTGCCACATCCAGAATCAGGTTGTCAGACTTCCACCGCTTCGGATTGACAGGGTCCAGTTGAGTGGGGAGGGTTCCAATCATGTTGGTGGTGATACCGGGGCCACCGGGGATGATTAGTCCTTGAAGCGGATCACAAAGTCGTTTCGCTTCTACTACAGAATTCACCAGTGGCAGAAGCGTTGGCTGTCCGTGAGCGGCCCTTACCGCATTCACATAGCTGTGATCAAGCCGGTATTGTTCGTCTTCAAAAGATGTCGTTATACCAATCAACGGTTTCATAAATGGCCGATGTTACGCAAGGTCATGCGTCCAGGGATGTGACGGTTTCCCGTTCTTCGTAAGGCAACAATCATATGGCCTTCAGACTTGAACGCGCCGCTCACATGTAGGGTAAGCTCCCCACTCTCAATCAACTCAGTGAGAGCAGATTTGATCGTGCGCTTGCCGGGGGTTGAAGTAGACATTCCGTGAATCAATCGCACCGAGTCCCGGCCACGACGTGAAGATTCAATGATTAGCTGGCGGGCAAGGCGCAGCGCCTCGTTTACTGTACAGCCGTGTAAATCTAGTTCCGGTCGGATTCCATTATCGGTGAGGCGGGGCTTCATGATGGAGGTGGACGAAAGTAGTCCTCAATCCAGACATATATTTGCTGTCGCACACGTCGAAAGGCTGCGAGCTTTTCAGCATCTGAGCCACTGGTTGCGCGGGGGTCCTCAAAACGGCGATGAATATTACTTCTGGCAGGGACGAAGGGGCAGGCTTCACGCGCAGAATCACAGACGGTCACAACGGTATCCAAGTTCATCGACAGGAATTCGCGGACGTTTTTGGAGGATTGGTCCTGGATGTCAATCCCGATTTCATCCATGGCACGGATTGCAAATGGGTTCACACCGCTTGGATCCGTCCCCGCGCTGTACACTTCATAGTGATCGCCGTAGAGGTGTTTCAGCAAACCTTCTGCCATTTGCGAGCGGGACGAGTTATGTGTACAAACAAATAGCACAGTCGGCTTATTCATCGTGTTTTTTCTCTTTCCATTCAAGGTGCACCTTATGTGCTCCGAACGTAGATGCCAGAGTTGATATGACATCCGAATTTGCCTCTATGGTCGTGTTCTCACTGATGAGTTTTAACTCCTGATCCTTTTCCTTGACCTTAAAGAAAAGTTTCTTTTCTCCCGGATTCTTTTTGCAGATCCGAATGAAATGATTCAGATCCTTGTCATTCAGCTTCTCAAAGTCAGGAGAGATAACAATATTATCAAGAAGTTCACCGCGGATTGCACTCAATGGAATAATACGGCGAACAAGGATTTTGAGAGATCCTCCACTCTCTTCAATCTCACCGGAAGCCATCACAAGGACGTTCTCCTTGAGATGGTCCTTAACCTCAGCATGTACGGAGGGAAAACAGACGAGCTCCGCCTGTCCGGTACGATCTTCAAGCATCGCCGATGACATCAAATCCCCTTTGCGAGTTTTTCTAGGCTTGACCAGGGTAATAACGCCACAGACGGAGCGGTATGGCTTTTCCTCGCTCTTGGAAGCGAGTGCGGCAATGCCTGCTAGGTCAGAGTCAGAAGAGGAGCGCTGTTCAATTTCCCAGCCATCCAGCGGATGCCCGGATATATAAAAGCCGGCCAACTCCCGCTCCATCGCAAGTATTTCGGCGTGGGACCACTTTTCACATAAGGGTAGATTTGGTTCTGGTCTCTCGGTAATCGAATCTTCTTCTGCAAACAGGAAGCCTTGTCCCAGATCTTCATCACGCTTTGCATATTCCGCATAATTAGTAGCGAGGTCCAGGGCTTCAACGATTTGTGCCCGATGTTCTCCAAATCGGTCTAGGGCACCCACACGGGCCAGAGACTCCAGTGATTTCCTATTGAGGACATGTGGGTCCAGGCGCTTCACAAACTGGAAGAGGCTTTCTGCTGGTCCCTCTTTGTCCCGGCTGGCCACGATATGGTCAACCGCGGTCCGGGCAACGCCTTTGACAGAGGACAACCCAAAGTGAATCGTTCCACTTTCATCCACGGAAAAGTCCTCCCTGCTGTGTGTGACGGACGGGGGCTGAGGTTGCAGCCCCAGTCGCCGTGCCTCATCCAGCATTGAGATGAATCTTTTGGAATCGCCAGAGGCGTGCGACAGGACCGCTGCCATAAATTCAGCGGTATGGTGCGCCTTCAGGTATGCAGTCTGGTATGCGACAAGTGAGTAGGCAACGCTATGGCTGTTATGTACCACAAAGCCATTTGCAATGTAGTTATGATCTTCTGCCACGGTGAGATCGTACGTATGTGCGTGACCTGCCGGGATGATTTCTGCGATGCTGTCCCAGATAATTTTTACACCGGTATCAATCACACAGGTACCCTCTCTACCATATTCAGCGGAAACCAGCGAGGATTCGGGTTCGAGCGTTGCGATCTGATCCCCAGTGCGAAGGTTTCCCAGGCGCTGCCAGTCTCCTTGTATGCGAAACCGGTGCGTAGAGGTTGTACGAATGCGTCGTCCATTTCTCGTCACCAATTCAAAAACCTGCTTGAATCCGTTATAGTGAACAGCCTCCACATCGCGGGGAACCAGAGCGCCGTTACAAGTAAGTGCGTAGACCTGAAATCCCTCCCAACCTTCTTCATGGAGTTGACGAACAGTCGTCTGTGAGCCTGTGCGTGCATCCATGATGAGAGTGGATTCTTCGACACATTTATTGAATCCGTAACCCGCAAATTTATCCATCATGTCAAAGACTTCTTCCGCAGTTGCTTCGGGGATCCCGCGTTCTTTTGCCCCCTCTACGAACCGACTGCGCTGGGCGCTCATTACGGATTTTTTCTTCTTCCCCATTGCTCGGCGTAAGATATCCGCTGCGCCAAGAGAATAGCCTCCCATGACCTGAGCCATTTGCATGACCTGTTCCTGAAAAACGGGGAGTCCGTAGGTAGACTTCAATACTGGTTCGAGAATTTCGTGTGGGTATTCAATTGGCTCGTCACCATGTTTGCGCTTGATATAGCTCGGAATTAAGTCCATTGGCCCCGGCCGGTAGAGTGCGTTCATAGCGATTAAATCATCCAGCGAGGTAGGCTTCAACTGCTCGAGCCACTTGCGCATACCGTCTGATTCAAACTGAAAAATACCGTTTGTGTCTGCCCGTTGAAAGAGTTCAAATGTACGGGCATCGTCCAGCGGTAGTGCATCCATATCGGGTGCATTACCGGTACGATCTTGGATAATTTTACAGGTGTCGTTGATGATGGTCAGGGTTGAAAGCCCCAGAAAGTCCATCTTGAGCAAGCCGAAATCCTCAACCCAATCTCCCGAATACTGGGTTGTAAGAACCTGTTCATCTTTGTTTTTTGTAGTTGAAACCGGGATGTAATCACTGACTAAGCCCGGGGCAATAATGACGCCAGCAGCATGAACTCCGGTGTGTCTAGCGCATCCTTCCAATACCCGTGAGGCCTTGATCAGGGTCTTGAGGTCCTTACGGTCGGATTTTCGCAATTCTTTTAGTTCCGGGACGGACTTCAATGCCTCCTCCAAACTGGTTCCAAACGGGATGGATTTGGCAAGTTTATCCGCCTCTTGAAGCGGGATCCTAAGGACCCGTGCCACATCCCGAATGACTGTGCGCGCTCCCATAGTGCCGAAGGTGACAATCTGACTGACGTTACGTTTTCCATATTTTTTGATCACGTAATCAATCACCTTTGCTCGCCCATGGTCATCAAAGTCAATATCAATATCCGGCATGGAAATGCGCTCTGGATTCAGGAAGCGCTCGAAGAGTAGATCATACTTGAGTGGATCTACGTTCGTAATTCCAAGGGAGTAGGCCACCGCACTGCCAGCTGCCGAGCCTCGTCCGGGGCCGACGGACACACCCATTTCACGAGCGGCAGTAGTAAAATCCTGCACGATCAGAAAGTAGCCGGCATATCCCATTTCGCGAATGATGCCCAGTTCGTTGCGCAGGCGGGCCTGCACAGAATCTGAGAACTCCGGGTACCGCTTTCTGCCCCGCTCAAACACCATATGCTCCAGGTATTTGTCTGCACTGTCTCCAAATTCATCGGGGATCTGGAAGTGTGGCATCAGAAGGTTTCCCATCGGCAGATCGAACTGACATTTCTCCGCAATCGCCAGGCTATTTTCCATCCAAACGGCGGTGTCTGGTTTCTTCCCTAGGCTGGCACGCATTTCGTTCGCGGACTTCAGATAGAACTCTTTCTTATCAAAACGAAGGCGCCGCGGATCATCGAGATCCTTTCCTGTCTGAAGGCAGAGGAGGATGTCCTGTGCGAACGCATCCTCCTTCATGACATAGTGGACATCGTTGGTTGCGACCACATTCAGATTGAATTCAGCGGCCCATTTCAGGAGTGTCTCATTGACTAAGGCCTGCTCTTTAATACCGTGGTTTTGAATCTCTACATAGTAATCCTCAGTGCCAAACAGATCCAGGAATTTTTTGAGCAGCTCGCGTGCTTCGTCCAGGTCGCCATTGAGAATCGCCTGGGGGATTTGTCCCTGAAGGCAACAGGTCGATGCAACAAGGCCTTCTCGATATTCTGAAAGAAGGTCAAAATCAATGCGGGGTTTGAAATAAAACCCATCCAAAAAAGACAGGGAGGACAGCTTGATCAGATTCCGATACCCGGTCTCATTTTTCGCCCACAGGATCTGATGATATCGTACTCGGTCTGCTCGTTCCCTCATGGGGCTTGCACAGAGATAAAACTCGCAGCCTATTACAGGTCGGATCCCATTGCGTTTGGCAATTGAGTAAAATTCCGGCACACCATAAAGATTGCCGTGGTCGGAAATGCCCAGAGCATCCATGCCAAGCTTTTTTGCCTGTCCTACAAGAGAGTCAATCCGTGCAGCTCCATCCAGTAGGGAGTAGGAGGTATGGCAATGCAAATGGCAGAAATCAGACATAATTGCGCAGCACTATTTATGCAAAAGGTGTGATGGGGAAGATAAGCAGTAGCAATGCTATGTTGTCCCTGGGGTTATTGAGATTTAGGAGTGCGGCATACCTCAGGTAGTCAACCTTGCAGTATCGGGAGCCTGCACAGGTTTCTGGAAGACGTACTCTGAGTATTAGGCGGCTTTTGCTTGGGAAATTCAAATTCCAGGATGACAGGTAAAGGGGCTGGAATCCCGATTGTGCACAATAGGGACTCAATCAGAAAACCATCCGCTGCCTCAAGTTTACTGGAGATCAAAGCGGTCGAGATTCATGACCTTTGTCCAGGTACTTGCAAACGTTTGTACAAAGAGGTCATCCGCATCATCACAGGCAAAAGTCTCTGCAATCGCGCGCAGTTGTGAGTTTGAGCCAAATATCAAATCAACGGCCGAGCCGGTCCATTTGAGCTCCCCGGTATTGTAGTCTCGTCCCTCGAAGACTCCATCCCCCGAGGCCGAGGAGGTCCATATCGTATCCATATCCATTAGACTCACAAAAAAGTCGCGTGTGAGCAGGCCAGGCCGATCTGTAAATACACCCAGGTCAGATTCATCAAAGTTTGCATGAAGAACACGCAGTCCCCCAACCAGTACCGTCATCTCGACCGGAGTCAGCGTTAACATGGAGGCACGGTCAATCAATAATTCCTCTGCAGACCGAGTTAATCCTGGCTTGACGTAATTGCGGAATCCATCTGCAACGGGCTCCAGTACGGCGAACGAGTCCTCATCGGTTGTTTCCTGTGTAGCATCTGTACGGCCCGCAGAGAAGGGAACATCAATGTCATGCCCCGCATGCTTTGCTGCTTCCTCAACCGCTGCACAGCCTCCCAAAACAATCAAATCTGCAAGTGAGACCTTCTTGCCATTCTCAGCCGAGAAGTTCGACTGGACCTGCTGCAAAGCATGGAGCACGTTCTCGAGTTGGGCCGGCTGGTTGACTTCCCAATTTCGTTGTGGTGCCAGACGGAGGCGTCCTCCATTCGCTCCACCGCGTTTGTCCGTACCTCGGAATGTAGAGGCGGATGCCCAAGCAGTTCGAACCAACTCTGAAATTGTTAAACCGGATTCGAGTATACGGCGCTTCAGTGTATCAATGTCCTGGGAATCGACCAATTCATGATCGACTTCCGGCACAGGATCCTGCCACAGGAGTGGCTCATCAGGCACTTCTGGACCAATATATCGACTGATCGGGCCCATGTCCCGGTGCGTCAGCTTAAACCATGCACGCGCGAACGCATCTGCAAATTCATCAGGGTTCGTGTGAAATCGCTTTGATATCGGAGCATACACCGGATCCATGCGAAGTGCCAGATCTGTTGTTAGCATCATGGGGGCATGGGTTTTAGACGCATCATGCGCGTCCGGTACTGTTCCGTTAGCAGTTGTGTCAACCGGCGTCCACTGCATAGCTCCACCAGGGCCCTTCACTGGTTCCCATTCGTATCCGAACAAATTCTCAAAGAAGTTGCTGTCCCATTTTGCAGGGGCTGTAGTCCATGCCCCTTCCAACCCACTTGTAATTGTATCAGAACCTTTGCCATCACCAAACCGGTTCTTCCAGCCCAGTCCTTGCTCTTCGATAGTGGCTCCTTCCGGTTCAGGACCTACATACTCGCCGGATGGTGCAGCACCGTGCGCCTTGCCAAACGTGTGACCACCTGCAATAAGGGCAACCGTCTCCTCGTCGTTCATTGCCATACGTGCAAACGTCTCACGGATATCTACGGCGGCTGCTAAAGGGTCTGGAGTGCCATTGGGGCCTTCGGGATTCACATAAATGAGTCCCATCTGAACCGCACCCAATGGGTGTTCCAAATCACGGACGCCAGAGTACCGTTCATCGCCTAGCCATGTAGTTTCTGATCCCCAATAAATATCTTCCTCGGGTTCCCACACATCTTCGCGTCCTCCCGCAAAGCCAAACGTTTTGAGTCCCATGGATTCCAGAGCGCAATTCCCGGTTAAAATCATGAGGTCGGCCCACGAAAGCCTGCGACCGTACTTTTGTTTAATGGGCCAAAGCAGTCGGCGTGCCTTGTCAAGGTTTGCATTATCCGGCCAGCTGTTGAGGGGAGCAAAACGGAGTGTGCCGGTGGAGCCACCTCCACGTCCATCTCCTGTACGGTAGGTACCCGCGCTGTGCCAAGCCATCCGGATGAATAAAGGACCATAATGCCCGTAGTCTGCAGGCCACCAGTCTTGTGACTCGGTCATCACGGCATAAATATCCGTTTTGAGCTCATCCAGGTTCAACTTGCTGAATTCTCTGGCATAGTTAAAGTCTTCGCCAAAAGGGTTTAACTGAGGAGAATTTTGGGTAAGAATTTTCAGGTTTAACTGGTTTGGCCACCAGTCCGAGTTGGAAAAACTTCTTGTTGTCGGGCGGGTTTTGCCTGCCACAGGGCAGCATCCTTCTTTGCTCATTTAGTGTCTAGAGGTTGATGATTGGAGTTGTTCAGGGCCGAAGAGAACTCACAAATATACTGCTAGTTTCTGAAGCCAAAAAAGCGAGATGAAAACACAGATTTGTGTTGACGATCAAGATACAAAGCCCGTTGAACATGGCTGGTTCGGGGTTGATTCAGATTGTATTGTCTGCATGTAGGAAGTCGTTGATGTTAGGGCAGAATAAGTGCATCCTGCTGCGAAGAGGTGGACGCAACGAACCATTTATTTCTTTATTCCTGATGCTCCTGATAGGTGTGGATACCCTTTGATGTCGTATCTTCGGTGACTGGACCGAACCTTTATAATCATGAGATTCCTTCGCGGCTTACTATTCCCCTTGATTGCACTTATGCTGATCGCAGGCTGTTCATCCATGCGCCAGTCCGCCCCTACCGTTGCAGACAAGCCTGCTCAACCGGAGAGCAAAGAGGATGATTCAAAAAAATACAGTGATGTCATCACCGAGGATGCGGTGACGGATGAAGGGCTTTTCAAGGTGCATCAGATTGAAGAAAAGTTGTATTTCGAAATCCCCGACTCGCTTCTGGATGTTGAAATGCTCCTGGTGACACGTCAGGCAGCGACGATGAATAATATGGGATACGGGGGGATGAAGACGAATACCCAGGTACTGCGCTGGCAGAAACAGTCCGAGAAGATCATGCTGCGCATTGTGTCTTATGAGAATGTTGCAGACGAAGATGATCCGATCTACAATGCGGTTCGTAACTCAAACTTTGAGCCGATCTTGCGCTCATTTGATGTTGAAACACTCAACGATGATTCCACAGCGAAAGTAATTGAGGTCACAGATCTGTTTACCTCGGATGTCCCCTCGCTCGGATTACCCTCATTTCGACGGGAGCAATACCGTGTACGCCGCCTGGATTCTGATCGGACCTACATTGTCTCAGCGAAGAGTTATCCGCTGAATATTGAGGTCAAGCACGTGCTCAGCTATGATGCAGCGGAACCGCCTTCAAATTCTTCTGCGGGAACAATTTCCGTTGAAATGAACCAGTCCATGATCCTTCTGCCACAGGATCCGATGCAGCCAAGACTCTGTGATCAGCGAGTCGGATTTTTCAGTGTGAACATGATTGACTATGGTCGAGACGCGCAGAAGGCGGAGGAGAGGTGCTACATTACACGCTGGAGGCTCGAGCCCAAAGACCCTGAAGCGTATGCGCGGGGTGAATTGAGCGAGCCCATTAAGCCGATTGTCTATTACATCGATCCCGCCACGCCAATGAAGTGGAGACCTTACCTGAAGCAGGGTGTGGATGACTGGAACGTGGCTTTTGAGGCTGCAGGGTTCAAGAATGCGATCATGGCCAAGGATCCACCCAGTGAGGAAGAAGATCCCGAGTTCAGCCCCGAGGATGTCCGCTATTCTGTGATCCGTTACTTCTCCTCTGACATACAGAATGCATTTGGTCCTCATGTCCATGATCCACGCACCGGCGAGATCCTGGAAAGTGACATCGGGTGGTATCATAATGTGATGAACCTGCTTCGGAACTGGTTCTTTGTGCAGACTGCTGCGGTCAATCCCGATGCGCGTTCCGTCAAATTCAGAGATGAAGTGATGGGGCGTTTGGTTCGTTTTGTGTCTGCACATGAGGTCGGGCACACGATTGGGCTGCCTCACAATTGGGGCTCAAGTGCTGCCTATCCTGTAGATTCCTTGCGGTCACCTACATTCACAGATACCCACGGAACGGCTCCTTCCATCATGGATTATGCCCGATTCAACTATGTTGCACAACCGGGTGATGGGGTGACAAATCTCATGCCGGATGTGGCGACCTACGATAAGTGGTCGGTGAAGTGGGGATATACGGTGTTTCCAGATGCAGAGTCAGCAGATGATGAGCGCGAAACCTTGAATGCGTGGGTTGTTGAACGTGCAGGGGATCCACTTTACTTCTATGGACGCCAGGGGCCGCGCGTAGATCCGCGGTCGCAGAACGAAGACTTGGGAGATGATGCCGTCAAGGCAAGTGACTATGGAGTTGCAAACCTGAAGGTGATCCTGAATGAGTTGATTGACTGGACGGCAGAGGATGCGAAAGACTATGGGGATTTGAATGAGCTTTACGGTCAGATCGCATCCCAGTGGAACCGCTACATCGGCCATGTGGCTGCGAATGTAGGCGGACACCATGAGAATTTCAAAACCTATGATCAGGATGGTGTGGTCTATACGCCTGTGCCAGTTGAGGTTCAGCGCGATGCCATGGACTGGCTCTCAAGGCAAGCATTTGCAACCCCAACCTGGATCCTGAATAGTGACATCCTGCGCCGGATTGAGGGAGTTGGAGCGATGGATCGTGTTCGTCGTTATCAGGTCGGTACTGTGAACACACTTCTGAATCCAATCCGCATTGGACGGCTCATGGAGACCGAAGCGTTGGCGAATGGGGAGGATGTCTACACATTCTCAGAACTCTTGAGTGACTTGCGTGACGGGATCTGGACAGAGCTGCCAAGGGCTTCGGCGATTGGTCCATTTCGGCGTAATCTGCAGAGAGGACATCTGGAGCGTCTTGAGTATCTGATGACTCAGGAAGCTGCACCGGTTCCATCTTTCTTTGCCAGCTTTGGGATGGCACCTGTCGATGTGAGTCAGTCGGACATCCGTGCGTATGTGCGAGGCGAGCTCAAGTCATTGAAGACTGCGGTTGATCGAGCAGCTAGGCGGACTGGTGACCGGATGACACGACTCCACCTAGAAGATGTCAGTGCCCGCATTGAAGATATTCTGGACGGCGAAGACTAGGTTTTTAAACTTCCTCCTAAATTTCCTCAATCGAGGATAGGGTGACGAGCAATTCACACTTTTTTGTTTGCACACAGCGTCGATTGGGTCCGATTTCGGCTTGAATCGCGAAAAATTGAGGTATTATGGACGATATCGGGGGATGTCTCGATTTTCTCAATGCCTAATTTTGAGATAGTGCCCGAGGCCGCTGGAGGGAGGTGACAAACTTGCAAATAGATTCCTCAGAGTTCCGTAATTCATGATTAACCCTCAGGAGGCAAGTAAGCAATATGGTCATTTCATGCGGCGAATATGGTATCGGATCGATGTGATCTCTCGGTGTAGAGCAAATAGCGAATATAGCAAGTTAATGACCGGGTACTCGCACGTTGATGTTGACCTTTGCTATCTGCAGTTGCGTAAATGCTTTGAGTTAATGATGTTCGCCTCGGTTTTGGCACATGACTCATTCGGACACGAATTAGGCAAAAAAATACTAAACAAGGAATGGAAGCCTGGGAAGATCATAGAGAAAATGCGTCAGGTGAATCCTGACTTCTATCCCATACCCATTCACGAAACCTCGTCCGGAACCTCCGGTGCTCGGAAGTCAGAGAGGCTCAAAGATGGATTTTTGACAGAACTAGAATTTGCCCAAGCATATGGACACTGTGGTGATTGGCTACATGCAAAAAGGGAAGATCCATACCGAGATCTGGACATGTGCTGGCAAAAAATCCAGAACTATGAGACTAAACTAGTCAGACTCTTGAAGCATCATTTTATACTTCTAACAGATAGTCTCATTCTTGAAGCGAAAATGCCTGAAAAATTAAGTGGAGAGGTTGAAGTAATCATTTTAACACATTCTACACCCGATGGGCCTGTAGATTTGCATCACAACCACGCTCCCTAAATTGTGGAGTCAAAGGACCTTGTGCGTATTTGATTCCATGGTGATTCCGTCCTTTGTGTGTAAGTATTGGCTACCTGTGATAAGTTGTAATATCAGATTGCTCATTAAAGGATTAAACCTCCAGATCAGCTTTTTCAAAAGATCGCGGGAGGAGTTTAAAAGTCATCTTAGATGCGATTCATTCTTCGGAACAAAGAAGTGTTTTGAGTTCTGGTTTGCAAGTGTGAAAGGTGCAGCCGTAAAGGAGATCATGAGGATGGCCGAGACGTTTGAACAACACGTCAAAGGTGCTTGCAATGCAATTTGGCAAGTACATTCAATGCTAAAGTGGAGCGACTCAACGGAACGATTCGGGAAGTCATACAGTCGGAAAAGGATACACAAAATTTGAGAACTTCAGATCTACACTAGATCTTATGTCCACAACATTTGCGGTAGAGCCATCTTAAGAAATAAATTGCTTCAATGTCAAGACATAGCTTTCGTGTGAGTACTGGCCTGAAAGACCTCATCGGACGGGGGCTTATTACTAATGAATTTGTCGCAGTCTTTGAACTGGTTAAGAACTCGTTCGATGCCCACGCCAACAAAGTCATACTTCGCTTTGGGAGCGATAGTATTCATATTATTGACGACGGTAAGGGAATGTCAAGGCATGACATAATTAACAAGTGGCTCTTTGTTGCATATTCTGCAAAACGAGATGGAACAGAAGATGTTGACTACAGAGATTCAATACGTAAAGGGAGACGTGATTTTGCCGGCACCAAAGGTGTAGGTCGTTTCTCTTGTGATCGCCTGGGTAAATCTCTAGTTCTCTTATCCAAAGCCAAAAATCGTCCTACATACAAATTGACTACTGACTGGACAAAATATGAGGTAGACGCACAGGAAGATTTTGCGAACATACAATGTGACTTGTCACAACTCCGACCAGGCTCACAAGAAAACGATTTGCTGGCTGCTGAGACTGGAACAGTGTTACATATTACTCAATTGCGCACATCTTGGGACAGGCAACGACTGGTGCAACTGAAATTGGAATTAGCCAAACTTATAAATCCAATAGAAGAGATTTCGCCTAAGTTTTCGATTGAGATAGAAGCCCGCAAGGAATCAGATGCCGATAAGCAGGAGTCAGATCCTGTGAAAAAAATTAATGGTCCCGTACAAAACAAGGTGATGGACATCTTGAAACAACGGACGACTACTCTCTCCGTTCATTTTTCTGACGAAGGTCAACGGGTTGAAACTGAGTTAGTTGATCGCGGAGAGATGATATACCAAATAAGTGAACCCAACACTTTCGAGTCGCTCTATGAATCAGAATTTCGGGCTGAAATTAGTTTTCTGAATCGAAGCGCAAAAGTCATATTTGCCAGGAAAATGGGGCTAAGAAGTAGGGACTTTGGATCAATATTCCTGTTCCGCAATGGGTTTCGAGTATACCCCATCGGAAACGAGACGAACGACTTCTTTGGTTTGAGCCGTAGAAAACAACAGGGATGGAGTCGCTACCTAGGTACTCGAGACCTGATTGGTGTAGTAGATGTCAAAGGGATTAAGGGCATTGATGAAGCTACAAGCCGGGATCAAGGGCTCATATTGACTCGCGAGGCACGTGAGTTGCAAAAGTGCGTGCTCGAAAAATGTGTTATACGCCTTGAGCGGTACGTCGTGGATATTTCCTGGAAGGATAAGTTAGATAAGGATGAGGATACTATTTCACGAATGAAGTTAGACGAAAGTAGTGCTCTGATTACTAGTCTTGTTTCACGCTTAGCGGCCACAGAGGGTGTCGAAATAATCGGATTCAACCCAGATCTTGTTCGAATAGTAAGTCAAAGGTCCGATCATTTCAAAACGTCGATGGATGCTATGGAACAGTTAGCTGGAAAAATATCCGACCCGAAACTTACAGATTATATTAGAGCAGTCAAGGATAGTGTTCGTGAATTGGCTCGTGAAAAGCAGGAGGCGGACAAGATTCAAAAAAAGGCAGTGAAAAGGGCAATTCGTGCAGAAAAGGAAGCGGAAAAGGCCAAAAAACAGGTAGACAAGGAGCGTAAGCGCAATAGATTTTTAGTGGCAGCCTCGTCGCTTGATCACGATACTGTCTTAAATTTACATCATCAAATCATTATGTATTCCTCTGATGTGAAACATCATATTTTGCGCTTGATCAAAAAGGCAAAAAAAACAATCGACATTAGCTACAACGATTTGCTCTCATCCTTGAATGTAATCTCCTTCAGAAATAGTCAGATTCTCTCGGCCGCTCAATTTGCAACAAAGAGTGGATACGTACACCAAGCAGTAAAAACAAGAGACGATATTGCTTTGTACATTCATGACTACGTTGAGCATGTATCGCCACTGTGGAAATCAAGAGGGATTGAGGTGATCGTAAGTGAACCGTTACCCCAGTTTGTCGTGGAGTATCAACCGATTGATATTGCAATACTGATAGATAACCTCGTAACAAATTCCGTTAAGGCCTCGGCTACCCGTCTGTGTCTGTTCTTGAGCGTAATATCGTCAGAAAAGCGATCTGAACAACTTGTTGTTAATGTAGCCGATAATGGAGATGGGTGGGCAGCGGAGATTGATCCACTTGACACCGTACTTGAAAAGGGGACTACTACTACATCAGGTGCAGGACTTGGTCTTTACCATGTTGCCGATGTAGTTCGTTCACTGAACGGATCAATTTCGTTGTCACGCACGGGACAATCTAAAGAATGGTCGGGTGCGTCCATCAGTATTCGCATCCCGAAATGACATTAACCTTCTCGCTTTTGGTCGTTGACGACCAACCGGCTACAATCTCTGGTGCTATTGCCCTTCTGGACGACCATCTGCAAGAGAAAGGATTTCGTTTGAAGTATGATGTAGTGGCCATAGAATCTGGTGATACATCTTCGCTTGGCAATTATGAATCAGGGGCATATGATCTTGCGATTATTGACTTCAACTTGGGTGATCCGAATATGAACGGTATAGAAGAGGCTAAGTACTTTCGCAATAAAAATCAATACAATGAATTGATCTTTTACTCGGGGCAGGCAGGATTATCAAATCTTCGATCGGAGTTGTCGGAGGCCGCAGTTGATGGAGTGTTTCTTAGTACACGTGAAAATCTTGGTGAAGCTCTAATCGGTGTTACTGATATCGTCATTGGAAAGCTTACGAACGTAAACTTCATGCGAGGTATCGCGATGGCGGAAGTGGCGGAAATAGATGTGGAAATGCTGACAACCTTGATTGATATTTTCGAGGATAGTGCCAATGCTGATCTACAAGAGCTGGCAACACGCATACAGGGAAAATTAGCAGATAAAAAAACCACTCATTTCGAGAAAACAGTAAAAAGGTTCGAGAAGGACTCTCTTTCGAAAATCCTAGAAGATGGTAAAACGGTTACATCAGCAGAAATTTATCAACTGATCATTTGGCTTTTGCAAGAGATAGGGGTCATGGGTCGGAGTAAGAAGAAGAGTGATCGGCAATTATGGAAATACAATAACAAAGTGCTCAAGCCTCGTAACATCCTTGCCCACGCTGTAGAAAAGCAAGTTCAGGGGCAGCCTCCTGTCCTCTGTTTTAAGAAAACAGGGGAGTCTCCCTCAGAGATAGATGAGGAGTGGATGATCGGTTACCGTCGTACTTTATGGGAGACTAAAGAAGAAATCAAATCAATCTGCAATAATCTCCTCCAGAAGCTTCCGGGGAGGGACATTCGTGAGGATGCTTAACAGAATGATGCCAATTTGCTCCGATACAAGTGGCGGGACAGCATCCGCTACCTGAGTATATCGCGGTGTTTCTTGGCTTCTCTTATGCCCTCCGGTCGTATAATTGCCTTTAAAAGAAAACCAGTCTGGAAACGATTGTAGTCGCGCATATTCTCTAACAGTGAGTATTCTAGGTTCTGAATAATGTAATAAATCTTCTGGCAGGCTTGTGAGTGTCGGAGCTACTCCTTGGGATTTAAGGATACGAACCGTGTGCTTTTTCAGTCCGTGCATCTCCCGTATTTTTTCTGGAACGGTTACACCGGGGCACCCGTCTTCCCTACAGTGCGAGATAATCGACTCAAATCGCTCTATTATATGTTTCCTGTGACGTGGAAGTCTTAAGTCTGATGGTGTACCATCTAAACCGTCGTGCATCCCGATTTGATATGATGTCTGAGGTGATTTATATCGAATTGAATCAAATCCAGGGAATTGAATGCTTGGGGACTTGCCGTTGCCAGACAATTCTAGATCCCCAATAGCGTCTTTGACTGTTGGACAGTGGGGAAGTCCCTTTGAGTTAAGAAATATTTCTACATTTTGACTGAGCTCGAGAAAGAAATCATGAATGCGGGAAGCAGACTGCATATCTTTATTCGCGCCTACGAGGATGTACCGCTTTCGCGCCTGGGGAACACCAAAGTCTCGTGTATTGATAATTGTGCTATTAATTGTGTACTTATTTTCTAATTTCCGTTCAAGTTCGGTAGCAAAATTTCGAATTGATTCTTCGGCATCAACGGGGAAGTTGTTGGTGAATCCGGTGACATTTTCAAAACAAATTAGGCTAGGCTGGACCAAATGCAATAGCTGAATGTACGCCTCGTATAGGCGATTACGAGGATCAGCCTGATTTCTTCTTCCTGCCATAGAATAACCCTGACATGGGGGCCCTCCAACTACCAGATCCACCGCACCCGCCATCTGTGACAGCTCATGTGTATGTGTATCTAGCAATTTCTGGATGTCCCAGGGTTTAAGTTCAATTCCGTCGGGCCAATCGAAACTATTACGGTACTTTCCTTCAATTAAGTTGTGTTTGTACGTATTAAAGGCCCACGGATCTTTCTCAACTGCTAGTAATCCCCTCCAGTTTCCACGTGCAAGGCCAAGGCTAAGGCCTCCACAGCCGGAAAAGACATCAATGTACGTTGGGGAGGACAAAAACCCTTTACAGCATTCAATGACCGCACCACCGTTGCTATTTGTCATGGAGAATCATGAGTTTTGGGTAGTCGTACGCCGTACACTGGAAACGTTGTACCGTTGGCACCGCATTGCGAATTCGACGAGCTCCTGAGATGAAGAAGGCTTCTCTTCATACGGGATCACTATTCGCTAGGTTAATTGGCGCTCCTCCTGATTTATTTTCCGCAGGGCGAGAGGAACATAATTGTCGACCGATTCAACAAGAGATCACCTGCACTAGTAGCTCTGTGACGGTCTTCGTGGCACGCGTGGTCCCGTATTTGGCATATACATCCGATAGTGGCCCACTCGGTTCCACGGATAATTAAAGTCACAGCTTAGGACCTGCTTCACGATACTCAAAACAAAGGAATTTATATGTTTAAGTTGAAAAATCGAAAAAACGCACCTTAGGTAATATACGAACACTAATTCGGAAGTTGTATATTAATGTTGGGTTTTGGTCCTTTACACTGAAAGGGTGCTACCATTTTGGAGTTCACCGAAAAGGAACCCCGATGAAGCAACAACTCAACGATGGAGTGAGAATTTCCATTGTCCGGACAGTGAATTAACATCCATCGATACGAAAGTGAGAAAGTGTATCGATGCAAGCACAATACCATGGGACTCGAATTTCGCAACTGAAGAAAATGCTTCAGCTTCAAAACGAATACGGCAATGGAGAAATCACGGTTCCTTTGAAGATATGGGTGTGGGCGATCTGCCTGAATCGCACCAGTCTGAAGGGTATTTTCTTTATGAAGTTATTTAGATACGTTGATGTTTGTCAGGCAACTACATGGTTTATGCTTCAACGGATTCGAGAAGGGTTAATCCCTAGTAGGATGTTATTTGAGGCTCCGGTTGAAGTATACTTCGACAGTCTTGAGAAGAACAAGCACGAGCGGAAAAAGGCCAGAATGGGCCGAGGGCCAGCGAGTAAAACCGCCGTAGCCACTATGAGGGACGGGACTATTGGGTTGATCAGAGCGCAGCTTTACGCGGACTCTACCAGTAGCTGCAAGAACATAGATCCTCTACGTAATACGGTTGCACACTCGGTTTTAGGATACGTTAACGGTTGGGCGCACGTCGGTGGTATGGAGAGTTTCTGGGTCGGGTTCAAATGGACGTTGCAAGGCACGCATCACCAGATTTGCAAGAGGCACTCGAATCGATATGTAGTGCAACCTGTGGGCAAGCAAAACATGTACCTGTTGGGCACTGTGGCCAAATGCATTATGTGTTGGTGGGGCTTGTTGGAAGGCGAATTCTTTATAGGGAATTGATGGCAATGAAAATGGAGACGTTTGCTGACTTGTTTTGCGGTATTGGGGGCTTTCACTACGCGGCTGCTAACTTGGGCCTGCGCTGCGTTTTCGCTTGTGATATTGATGAGGCGGCGTGCAGACAATACAAGGAGAATTTCGGACTTGAACCAGAGAGGGACATTTATGATGTGGTGGCCACGGATATACCAGATCATGATTTGCTGTTTGCCGGATTTCCGTGCCAGCCATTCAGCATTATCGGCGACAGGAAGGGGCTAGGGGATTCCAGAGGTCTCTTGGCATTTGAGATTGTCCGCGTGCTTCGGGCAAAGCAACCGGCGGCGTTTGTCCTCGAGAATGTTCGCCAGTTCGCCACAATTGGCAAGGGCGCAGTAATCCGCTCGCTTCTATGCGAATTGGGAGAATCCGGCTATAACTGCGACTGGCGAATTTTGAATGCTTTGAATTATGGCCTCCCTCAGAAGCGAGAACGAACGATAATTGTCGGTTTCCTTGAACAGCAGACAATGGATCAATTCAAGTGGCCCGTTTCTGCGCGAAAATATAAGCCGTTGTCTGAAATTCTTGAGGACGACCCGGACGCCAGGTTTTTGGCAAGCGACTACATACGAGATAAGCGAAAGGCGGCTCACACTCCCCAGATCGCACCGTCGATCTGGCACGAGAATAAGGGCGGCAACATTAGCAGTCACCCATATTCGTGTGCACTTCGGGCTGGCGCGTCTTATAATTACTTACTGGTCAATGGCGAGCGCAGGCTTACACCTAGAGAAATGTTACGGCTTCAGGGATTTTCAGACAGCTTTGATATAATTGGCAATGATAGCCAGATTAGGAAACAGGTGGGGAATGCCGTCCCCGTCCCTATGGTTCAAGCAGTCATAAACGAGGTGCTAGATGCAAACAAGAGTACGTGGCGGGTTCCAGAAGCGCGAACCGTATCCGCTTAACCAGCCCACCGAGGCTGTCGTATTAAGGATCTGCCAGCGAATCGTTTACCAGCTAGCTAGTGGCCGTGCTGAATTGTCCGGCGACGATTGGTCAAGGATATTCGCGGAATCCATAGAAGGGGTCAATCACGCCAGCCCATTGGGCTTGGCCGACGTTTCGTGGAACGGTTGTTGCTGGTCGCTCAAAACCGTTAAAGCGCGCGACCCCCTTAATACGCGCACCGTCAGACTAATTTCAGGACGAAATGATCCGAATTTTTCGAGTGGGATATCCGATCCTTATGTAGATATTTCTGCCACGGGGGCATCGGTTCTTTCCATTTGTAATCAGCGGTTGGCCGAGACACAGATACAGCACAGTGACATACGCTTGGGTGTGTTGGTGCGCAATATGAGTCGACTTGAGTTCACTTATTTTGAGCGGCCTATGGTCATATTTCCCGTGAATGATTACAAATGGGAAGTTAACCGCAACAACAATCTGGAAGGGTATGGGAAAAGTGGCCACAGGTTCACTTGGCAGCCACATGGGGGACAGTTTACGATCAAAGAATCGGTACCGGACAGTGGGAGACGATTCAGAATCGTCCAGCGTCCTGGAGTGGCTAGTCTTGAAGCAGTACTGCAGAACGTTGGTTTTGCCGAAGATTGGGTACAGATCATAAGGTAGCCATGGATCGACTCACTCCGAAACAGCGTAGCAAGATAATGGCGGCTATTCGCTCTAAGGACACGAAGCCCGAACTGTTCGTGCGACGGCAACTGCATGCACTCGGCTACCGGTTTCGATTACACCGAAAAGATTTGCCCGGGAAACCAGACATTGTGTTCCCTTCCCGAAAATGCGTGATCTTCGTGCACGGTTGTTTTTGGCACGGACATGGCTGTAGACCTAACGCGCTTCCGACAACTAGGCGCGAATACTGGGGGCCTAAGATCAAAGGAAATATGGCGCGTGACGAACGAAACCGCAACGATCTTGAGGCGGCGGGATGGAATGTATTGACAGTTTGGGAATGCGACTTAAGACAGCCAAAATCATTGGACTCCGTGGCAGCTTGGCTGGACGCGCATAGCGTAATGCGTGGACCAAAAAATGGAAGTGGACAAATGAATCCGTGAAACAGCCGATTACAAGCAAATTTTGAGCACATGGGCAACGCTCCCACCGCGAACTCGTGTGCTGCCAAGGAAAGCCATATGGTGTGGACGTTAATTTGATCTGCGATAAAACCTCATTTTTGAGTGCAAATCGAGCCAAAAATAATTTTTTTCAAGCATGCAAGCGCTTCCATTGAAACCAAATCTCAAAAGACCGTAAACAGGGGCGTCATAAATTTTTGCAATCTCATGATTATCAAAAAAGTCAGCCCTAAAGGGCGCTCAGTACGTGTCACGTTTGAACTTCCTCTGGAGGAAGCTCAGCACAGTGCCAGCATCGTTGGAAGTTTCAATAACTGGGACGCGACGGAGCATCCGATGACCCGCAACGATCGTAAAGGTGTCTGGACAAAGGCACTATCGTTCAAGCCGGGCTCCAAAATTGAATTCCGTTACTTCATTGACGGACACAGATGGCATAACGAGCCCCAAGCCGACACGTATGAGCCGAATCCACACTATTCGGATAACAGCGTCCTGACGCTTTAACCGAACAGGAATAGGACGACGTAGACCGCGGCAATCATTGCGAATACATCTGCAATGAGCCCCGCTGGAACGGCGTGACGCGTTTTTCGGATATTCACGGCACCAAAGTAGACCGCAATCACATAAAACGTGGTTTCGGTGGAGCCGAACATGGTGGCGACCATTTTGACGAAGATGGAATCTTCGCCGAACTGGTTGATCATGTCTAGGACAATCCCGACGGATCCAGATCCCGTCAACGGACGGACTATACCCATGGGGATTACCTCAGCGGGGATGCCGATCAATCCGACGACAGGTCGAAGGAGGTCGGTTAGGAAGTCCATTGCGCCGCTGGCGCGAAACATCCCGATCGCAAAAAGGATTGCGATCAAATAGGGGATGATCATTACGGCGACGTGAAACCCCTCTTTGGCACCGTCCACAAAGACTTCGTAGACACGAACCTTGCGGATCATCCCGTAGAGCGGGAAGCCGATCAGGATTGCCGGTAGGACCAGTGCAGATGCGTAGTCCAGAAATACCTGTACTATATTCATGGTGTCACCTCGCGGTAGCGTTTGAGCCGTCCTAAAAGCTTGACAGCAGTAATCCCCACGATCAGGGAAAGTGCGGTCGTAATCAGGATGGAGAAAAACAGCTGGTTGATTTGCAGCCCCATGATGGCAACCAGCGTGACTGGGGGAAGGATCTGTACGCTGGCGGTATTCATGGTGAGCAGCATGACCATCGGGTCTGTTGCGGTGTCTTCGGTTTCGTTGAGTGTCTGAAGCTCTTGCATGGCTTTGATGCCGAGGGGTGTGGCTGCATTGCCCATTCCCAGCATATTCGCAGAAAGGTTGAGGACGATCATCCCTAGAGCGGGGTGATCCTTGGGGACTTTCGGGAAGAGTGGTCGGATGAGCGGCTGCGTGAAGCGGACCAATGCATGGAGCATGCCGGATGCTTCTGCGATCTTGAGAAGCCCCATCCACAGCCCCAGGCCTCCAATCAGTCCAAGGGCCAGGGTGACTGCTGTCCTGGCAAAATCCAGTGCAGCAGAGGCTATGGCATTCATCTTGACCCAGCGCACGGGACCAAAAGTGATGGCCGTTTGCCATTCGGCGCCGGTGGGGGTGCCCTGCAAGGCACCACGACAGTCATCCTGACCTGTTTCCTGGCAGACCGTTTGCAGAGGCTCTGCGAGGGAGGCCTCTGCTGCAAACCGGAGTTCACGTCCCGCAGACGTCTGAAGAAGTATACCAGGCCAGGTGTTACCAGTGATAGAGCTGTCTCCGTAGTGGGTCGCAAGATCACTTCCCAAGAGCTGTACGTCTACATATTGTCGACGGGCATCGGCATTGTACTCCTCATCAAACGTGACCGTGATGGGCAGAGGGGTGCCGTTACGGTAGGTATCCTGCACAAAATCCGTTAGATCACTCGTCAGAGCGAATACCAGACTCAGGACAATCAGTCCACCCCAGATATGATTCAACATAGGCTCAAGGTTTGGGCGTGGAAGGGGATACCTCTTCGGTTGGAGGGGAGAGTAAAACAGTTTCCATATTGCGCATACTAAGTGTGGTGTTTGGTCCGAGCAGGTTTGCACGTACAAGAAGCCACGCAGTCACATTCAGATAGTCCTCATCTGAGAGCGTTTCCGCCGCATTATAGGGCATCTGCTGTTGATTGTAGGTATAGAGCTTGGCTGCATCGAGTCGGGAGGCAAGAACTGCAGGGGTCAGTCGTGGGCCAGTTCCGGGAGCTTCGTGACAACTATGGCAATAGGTGGAGTAGACGGCACTGCCAAGTCTTTGCTGCAACTCGGGATCCGGGTTTGAACAGGCGGAAGCGGCAATCAGGACGGATGTCAGTCCAAACATGATCCGCATCAACTCACTACCTGAATGGGATGGGGTAACCGCATGTTGAACAAGTAGCCCTTTTCATTGTGCGGGATAGTTTCGGGCTGCTCCGTTCCCAAAGCGTCCACAGCAGAGGTGATGATGATGTGTTGACCAGGTGTTGCATTCCAGTCAAGTTCAAATCGTGTCCAACCATAGCGCATGCGAGGCTCTAATAGCTTTGCATCCTTCCAAGAACTGCCGCCATCATCGCTCCAGCGGACCTGAGCAATTGGGCCATCCGGGCCATAGGCATACCCATAGATGCGGTGAACCCCGTTTCTTAGCACGGCTGGCCACGGCAGGGCTAACGTGCTCTTGAGCGATTGCTTATTGGCGACCTGCCCGCGGGCCTGTCCTTCGGGAGGGTAATCCTCCCCGATCAGTACGTAGGAGGTCGTATTGTTCCGGCTCCATATCTGCGTGTCCGATACTTCAATCCGGCCGAGCCATTTGACGCTGCTGCTACCAACCCATCCGGGCACTAATGCGCGTACGGGTGCGCCATGATCTTTAGGAAGCGGAACTCCGTTCATGCGCAGCACCAAGAGTGTATCCGGGTCCATCGCTTTGCTCACAGGCAATGGTCGCCTGAATCCTCCCTCTGGAGCACCTTGATCCATCCCAATCAGTTGGACAGCCTCTGCAGATTCCTGGATTCCTGCTGCCTGGAGCACCTCAATGAGTGGAACGCCGGTCCACTCGGCCATCCCAACTGCACCACGCTTCCATTGGGTTCCCGTTGCGACTTTGCCAAGTAATGAGCCAAAGAAAGCGCGCTGATTCCCACCACACTCTAGGTAGGCAAAAACGGTTCGGCTCGGCATGGATCGGAGATCCTCATAAGAAAGGGTGAGAGGGGTCTCAATCGCGGTCCCTTCCACCGTGAGGCGATAATCATCCACGGGGATATCAAGACTCACATCATTATTACGAACAAAGAACTCCTCTACCGGGGTCAGAAAGCTTTCCTGATTCTCCAGCTTGGATTCCAAGTTGGCCGTGCCATGCTGCACGAATGGTTTTGGATCCTTGAAGAAGGCCTCGGGCGCATCCTCGGCACTGGTACAGCCTCCGATGAGGCTGATGGATCCCACTGTTTTGAGAAAATTTCGGCGGTTACGGGACATTCACTTGTTTCGAAAAATACGCTTCAATCTGTTTTGCCAGAGACGGACCAACAATATTCTTGAGTGATCTTTGATCAGCATGTTTGATTTTTCGGACGGACCCGAATGCTCGAATCAGTTTCTGCACGGTCTTGGGGCCGACTCCCGGGATGTCTAGCAACTCCGAATGTAATAGACGACTCTTTCGTTGTTTTCGCTGGAGATTAACTGCAAATCGATGCGCCTCATCCCGAACACGCTGAATCAGTTGCAATGAGGCACTTTGCTTTGCAATGTGATATGGCTCTTTGTCTTCCGGGAAATATACTTCTTCCAAGCGCTTGGATAGTCCTATGACAGGAAAATTTCCATACGTGTCCGTTTGTTTCAGGGCTTTGATTGCACTGGAGAGTTGCCCCTTTCCCCCATCGACGACGACTAGATCGGGCCAAGGGCCATCTTCGTCTTGGATACGCTGAAACCGGCGGCGGATGACTTCTTCCATAGATAGAAAATCATCCGGTTTTCCGTCCAGGACGCCGCGGATTTTGTAGCTCCGGTAGTCGCTCTTTCGGGGGCGTCCATTATGAAATACAATGCACGACGCAACTGTACCGGTCCCGCCGAGATGGGATATGTCAAAGCATTCAATCCTTTTGGGTAGCTTGCTTAGTCTCAGATCAGACTGCAGGGCCTTTACTGCGAAGGGGATACGGTCTTCTCCACGCTTGAGTAATTCCAGCTTAAATTCCCCGAGCAAAAGATCCGCATTGGCCTGTACCATGCGCATCAACTCTGCCTTTTGTCCACGTTGAGGGGTAATCAGGAGAACTTTTTTGCCACGCTGGGCGGTTAGGAATTCCACGAGGGCTTCCGGTTCGGAAGTTGGGATATTCAGAAACACCTCTTCGGGGAAGAAAGCCGTTTGCGTGTAATAGTTTTCGAGGTAGCGCTGCATCAGAACAGAATCCTCATGCCCCTCAATCTGGCGCATGATCTTGTGTTCACGTCCTATAATTTTCCCCTCCCGAACCTTAAAACAGACACCAACGGCAGCATTCTCATCGCGTGCAGTCGCTAGGGCAAATAAATCCCGATCTACGGGTGTCGCTGTCACCACCTTTTGCCGCTGTGCATATGTTTCGATGGCATCAATTTGATTCCGAATGCGTGCTGCCTCTTCATACTGTTGTTGTTCACTGGCGGCTTGCATCGCATCTTGGAGCGTACGCTTCAGTGCGCTCGTATGGCCTTTCAGGAGCATTTCGACCTGAGCAACGGTCTCGTCATAGGATTCAGCAGACTGATATCCTACACAGGGGCCTGCGCATTTCTTGATATGAAATTCCAGACAGACCTGATACTTGCCACGCTGAATGGGCTCGGGAGACAGGTCCAATGAGCATGTACGGAGCTTGAAAATGGACCGTACGATTCCTAGAGCACGCCTCATACTTCCCACGTCGGTATAGGGGCCAAAATATTTGGAGCCATCCTTAAGGATACGTCGGGTAATAAAAACGCGAGGAAATGGCTCCTTCTTAATACAGATATAGGGATAAGTCTTTCCGTCCCTCAGGACGATGTTATAGCGTGGCTTCCGTTCCTTGATCAGGTTGTTCTCAAGGATGAGGGCTTCTGCTTCGTTATCGGTCACAATCACTTGGACATCAACTGCCTTTGCAATCAGAAGCCTTATGCGACCCTGCACATGTGTATCCTTGCGGAAGTAGGATCGGACACGGCTACGCAAGTTGATGGCCTTACCGATGTAAAGCGGGTTACGGTTCTCATCCAAAAACTGGTACACGCCACACCTGGTCGGCAGCTCAGACACTTTAGTCTGGAGGCTATCATTATTTGTTGTAGGTTCACCCATTCTCCAATGATGACCAGAAATCTAGCAGGGCTGTCGGGAGTAGCTTAAGCTGTGAATTCTCTGGAAGAATGATGAGCTCTGCTTTAGGCCATTGCTCCTGAAGCGCTTGGGCATGGGTTGATGCAGAACTGGCTTCACTGATGAGAACCGGTACCGATGGGGCATCAGGCTTTCCCCGAGACAGTTTGGATGAGGCGTTATGAAGCACCAGGCTTCGACATTTCTCGGGCACAGGTCCACCGCTCACAACATGTCCGGGAGTTTCATCACAGGGGATGCAATGACCGGTTGACAGCATGCGCTGTTCCAGTTCATTGCACGACTCGAATCGTACGGCGTACTGTTTGTTGGGTTGGCAGAATTCCACAAGGATTCCACAGGTATCGCGCGGATGTAAAAAGAAGATAAGCTTTCCGTTGGCTCCCGGGATGGGATTTTCAGTCAGTGGTTGAAACCCCGCTGCGCGCATGCGCTCAAGCTGCGCTTGCGCATTGGCCACCCTGAAAGCAATATGGTGAAGCCCTTCGCCACGTTTTGAGAGGAAGCGGGCAACGGTGGAATCTGCGTTCAAAGGTTGAAGAGTTTCCAGTTTGGTACCATCACCATAGAACCGCACCCGAACACCCTGCGCATCAATATCCTCAGGTAGAGAGGGGGCAGAATTTGCAAGTTTTTTGAGCAGGCTATCCATAACCCTGTCATCATGAACGGCGACACCAATGTGGTCTATGGGTAGCATGGGGAGCGGAATAAAGGATGCAAATTTATACAAACTACGGGATAAAGTGTCCAGTTGCGTGTCAGAACTGGATGTGCTGCGTATACGTGCTCTATGAATACATCAACCCAATCGGCCATCAGGTCACCGAATGATCGAAGAGATGCGGTGCAGCACTTACTGCGCATTACGCAGGATGGAGCTTATCGTAGCTTGGTCGATCGCGGTGCGGGGCCAAGAGTGGTTGCATTCGTGTCTACGGTCACACGTTGGAGACGATATTTATTATTCCTTCTCCACTTTTTCCTCAAGAACAAATCCCAATCGCTTTCACAACCTCTAGAACAGCTTCTGCTGCTGGGAATTGCAGAGATTGTTCTTTTGGATGAGCCGCCCCATGCAGTGGTGAACGAGACTGTCAATCTGGCGCGATCCATGCGCTTGTCTACAAGGCTAACAAATGGGGTACTCCGGTCTGTGGTACGGTCCCGTACTACACTTCCCGAACCCAATACTGGGAATCCGGTACGTGACTTGGCGATTCGCTGGTCTCATCCTACATGGCTCACTCGTAGGTATGTGAAGCGTTTTGGCGTAGATGAAGCCACTCGCCTATTTCAGCGAAATAATGAAGCTCCGATCTATGGTATTCGTGTGAATCAGACGCACACGAATGCGGCACAGCTTCTGGATGAACTCAGTGCTCAAGGAATAGTGGCCAATCCGTCACCTCTCCTAGAGGATTATCTACAGATCACTTCTTTGGGTCCCCTGATCCGAAAGGGCTACATGAGTCGTGGAGTATGCTCCGTGCACGATGAGAGTGCAGGGCTTGTGGTAGCATTGCTTGATCCGAAACCTGACGAGATCATTCTGGATGCATGCGCGGCGCCGGGAGGCAAGGCACTGGCTGCGGCCTGTCGGATGCAGGGGAGCGGGCAGCTACATGCCTGGGATATTCATCCAAACCGGCTTTTGAAGGTGGATGAACTGGCACATGTTCAAGGGCTGGAAAATATTCACACACGGGTCGCAGATCTTCTGGATCCTCCAGAAATGCATGCGGACCGTGTACTTCTGGATGTGCCTTGTACTGGGACCGGGGTCATGGATAAGCGTGCCGACCTGCGTTGGCGGCGAAGAGAAGCAGATCTGGTGAATCTCACCAAACTGCAGCTACGCCTAATGGACGCAGCTGTACCGTGTGTTCGCCCTGGTGGTCTTCTCGTATACAGTACCTGCTCCATTGAACCGGAGGAAAATGAACTGCAGGTGGATTCTTTTCTGGAACGCCATCCCAATTTTACTTTGGAGCGTGTGGGGGATTTGCTTCCCGCTGAGCTCGTGACTCCGAAAGGGTACATGGCTACCTTACCGCATCGTCATGGCATGGATGGGGCATTTGCAGCTCGCCTGCGTAAATCCCGGTGAATTTCTCCATGAGATGCCATTTACCCCTGAACTGTACACGAGAGGCAACGTACAGAGCGTTAGCCCGAGCAAGAGAAATTGGATTTCAGAAATCCAATGCCCGTAGTCCAAGTACCGGGGTGTCAGTACAAGGGGTTTCCGTGTATAAGTTCAGGATACAGAACTGAATGATCTTGCGTCATCTTATTCTTTTCTTGTTGGCCACACTGATTTGGTGCACTCCCGCATCAGCGCAAAGGATTGCCAAATATGGGGCCGACTTTCTGGCTGGAGGAGTAGATGCCCGGGCATTGGCAATGGGGGGTGCAAATGTTGCGCAGACCCGGAATGTAAACAGTGTCTATTGGAATCCATCAGGTCTGGCGCACACGGAATATCCTGAAGTTGCCTACATGCACGCAGAGCGCTTTGCCGGCATTGTATCCTTTGACTTTGCAGGAATAGCTTATCCGATCAGTCACAATTCAACCGTGGGTTTGAGTTTTTTCCGAAGTGGTGTGAATGACATCAAAAACACCCTCAACGCCTGGGATGCCGAACGCAATCAGCCCAAGGCCAATCCGGAGTCGTACATCACCAGCTTCTCCGCCGCAGACATGGCGTTTCTGCTTAGTTATGCGCGACGGCTCAATGAGCGATTTACGGTAGGTGCATCAGGTAAAATCATCCGGCGCACGATCGGCGATTTTGCAGATGCATGGGGATACAGTTTTGATGCAGGCGCCCAATGGCATGGAGACCGGTTTATGATCGGTGTACAGTTACAGGATTTGTCAACGATGCTCCAGAGCTGGAGTGTGAATGCATCGGCATTTTCGATTGATGAAACGAATCCGGATACTGGAGCACCTTACACATTTTCGGAAGTTTTTGATCAGGAATTGCCGACCGGGGACACATTCCTGGTATTACCGGTTGTTCGACTGGGCTCGGGTTTGATCGTACCAGTCAGTTCTCAGAGTACCCTAACCTTTGGCCTAGATGTGGACATCGCTTTTGATGGACAGCAGGCAAATGCGTTCAATCTGGGGGATCTATCCTTCCATCCGAGGTTGGGTGGGGAGTTCTCATTCAGGAATCTTGTTGCGCTCCGAGCAGGAGTGAACCGTATTGCGCAAACGGAGAGTTACGGATTGGATATTGTTCCTTCTGTCGGTGCAGGGATTCGTCTGGGCCCATTGTCCGTTGACTACGGGTTTGGGGATTTTGGGGGCCTTGTGAGTGATCTGGGATATTCCCACAGAATTTCGGTGCATTTTACCTGGAAGCGGGCGCAGTTTCGCCGGCCATCGGAGTAGATGAACCTCAATAAAATTGGCGAGCTACGGTACCTTTCCCATCTAGGATAAGGATACCGGGAGCAAAAGATTTTAAGGTCAGTCCAGATGATCTCAGAGTGTCGGAAATATTTGGCATTCGAGGCGGGCCGACTGATTGATCTATATTCTCGCCGTGTTTGTAATGGTGCTAGGTGAAGTTCTGGCTGCTTGTTGCACCATCGATTCACTCGGATTCATCTCTTCTGAGATGGTAGCGTACAAGAGTGTGTTCAGACGAGATTCTGCGTCCAAGCGCATTTTGAGTTCGTGTTCACAAAAAAATCACTCATACAGGACAGGAAAATAGGATCTCGTACGGCAGATCTTTGTATATTTAGACTCAATCTAAATAAGAATGATCACCCAACACCGTAATCACTCTTGTATGAGACTAATTTGGGGCGTCTGTGCAGTCATGCTCTTTTGCACACGGGCGGCAACTGCGCAACAGGTGCCGTCTGATTCCAGCCGCGCAGATTCAATGCGTACAGTACGGATGGCTCCCATGGTTGTCACAGCCACGCGGTCCGAGAAAGTTCTTGAGGATGTAGCTGTGCCTGTAAGTGTGATTACGTCAGATATTATGGAACGTGAGGGTGCAATACGCCTTGGTGATGTGTTGGCTTATGAGATGGGGATGGCTTTGTTTGACGATCACGGTATGGGGTTGCAAGTGCAGGGGTTTGCGTCGGATTACACGCTCATATTACTTGACGGTGAGCCGGTGATTGGTCGTACTGCTGGTACACTTGACGTGGACCGAATTACAGTAAAAGGCCTGAGTCATTTGGAAATCGTACGCGGGCCGTCCTCATCCCTGTATGGAAGCGAAGCACTTGCGGGAGTCGTGAATTTGATTACGGCTCCGCCGGCTGAAGGCATGCAAGGATCAGCGAGTTTTCGTATCGGTTCTCACGCTACCTCAGATATGACGCTTCAAATGGAGGGGGGCCGCGAGCGCCTTGGTGCACGGCTTGTGGTCAATCGGTATGCTTCAGATGGTTACGATTTAACACCGGGAATCTATGGTCCGACGACTCCCTCCTTTGCCGATTGGACTGGGGATTTACGGAGTCGAATGGTCTTCTCGGATCGTGTCCTGGTCAGATTGGGTGCTCGGGCAACGATCGAAAATCAGGAGAGTGTATTTGCCTCTGAGACAGATGGGCTTCTCGAGGATCGTTACAACGATGAGGGGCGGCGCTTGGAGTGGAGTATTCATCCAGAAATCAAAGTTCGACTTAGTGATAAAGTCCGACTGAACACGACGCTCTACGGGACCAGTTATCAGACAGAGACCCATCATCGGCGCCAGGATGATGGGTTTGTCAACTATGAAGATGAATTCGATCAGACGCTTGCGAAGGCGGAGATGCAAGTGGATGTCCTTTGGGATACAAAGCATCTGACCAATCTCGGAGGTGGGCTGATTGGCGAACAAATTGGGGGGAGTAGATATGGGGAAACGGGAAGCGACCCAAATCCAGAATCAACGCAGGCCTATTTTTTTGCCCAACATGAATGGCTGGCTTCGGATCTGCTCCATTTCAATACGAGCGTCCGTTTTGATAATCATTCCGATTACGCTGCCAGGGTTACTCCAAAATTTGCCGTACTGGTTCGTCCATCAGGCAAAATACGCTTGCGTGCAAGTGTTGGCAGCGGTTTCAAAGCTCCTGCTTTCCGCCAGCTTTATCTGTCCTTTACCAATCCAGCCGGTGGATACTCTGTATTTGGTTCGTTGCCAATGGACGAAGGTATCAGGCGGCTAGAGGCAGAGGGGCAAATTGAGCAGAAATTTTTTGCCATATCTCAATTGGATCCCCTGTTAGCGGAAAATTCTGTCGCATTTAATCTGGGTGGATCTGTGGAGCCATTCGTGTGGCTCACTGTTCAGGTGAATGCATTCCACAATAATGTTCGGGATCTTATTGAGACGCAGCCGGTGGCCCAGAAAACCAATGGATCCTTCGTATATGGTTATTTCAATCTAGCCCGAATCTATACACGGGGAGTAGAGCTCGAAGCGAGCATAAAGTCACAACTGGTAAAGCAGAGTTCGCTTGATATTTCTCTGGGGTATCAATTTCTACAGGCTCGGGATCGCGAAGTAGTCACAGCGCTTAAAGAAGGCACCGTGTTTGGGCGCCTTCCAAATGGGCGGGATTATCGGCTTGGTCTTGGGGATTACACAGGTATGTTCGGGCGCTCGCCCCACTCCGCCTCACTTCGTGCTGCCTACATTAACAGAGATCTTGATTTGATTGTCAGTATCCAGGGTCGATGGCGTAGTCGCTATGGATATCGGGATCTTGATGGAAACAACCTAGCCAATCGATCGGACGAATTTGTCCCCGATTATGCTGTACTGGGTGCAGCAGTCACCAAATCGTTTACAGTCGTCCAGGCCGTTGAAGCGGTTGTGCAGGTAGGTCTGGATAATGCATTTAATCACACATACCCCACATTAGTACCTTCACTTCCCGGGCGTCGGGGTTATGTATCACTCGAATTTAATTTCTAAAAATGAATCAAACGCTACTTATCAGAAAGACTTCAGCCATTTTTCGAAATGCCTGGTTAGCGTCAGTAGCAATCACAATATTCATCGGGGCATGTGACAGTGCCAGCACCGAACCAGAGCCCATTCCACTTGAAACCCAGCTGGTGGAGGATGTGCCAGCTGACCCGGTATCGGGCAGAGATCCGACAACTGGACAGTCAATCTCAAACAACCTCTTTACACTCTATGATCTTGATGCAAATCAGATCGTTCTTCCTTCATCGGTGACTGATTCTGCTCAACGCCAGGCAGATTCCACGGGAACAGTCTGGGATATAGGTTTCAGGGGTACTATGATCATATTCAACGGAGGTGACAGTGGTCCTGGTGAAGCAAGTGCACAAATCCTTGTCCAGTTGTTTGATGAGGTCGTCGAGGCACCGGCCGGCGGCTACACGACGGATGGAGAAAACACGACCTGCCCGGAAGTTCAAACCCCGATAGGACCTGTGCCCGGCAGCACGCTGGCCATCTGTACAGGTTCCGGAAATGGATGGTATAGTTACAATCCAGATCAGCTTCTCATCAGTCCTATTCCCGGCCGCACCATTGTGATGAAAACTGCAACGGGTAACTATGCGTCGTTGCGCATTCTGGGCTACTATCAGGGAAATCCAAATCCCCCGGATCCGAACAGACCATCACGTTACTATACCTTCGAATTCATCGTTCAGCCGGATGGGTCACGTGATCTTCGGAGTACAACCCCTGACAGCTAATAGGTAGAGTTGATTTAGACTTCTGAAAAGGAGACGTAGGAAGTTGGATGTTGGGTGAGTGGGAACCCCCGCCGCAAGTCATGTTGTATCTCTTCCCAGAGGAAAGATCACAAAATCCCCCGACCTTTCCAGATTCTTCGGTGGCATAGTAGCAGGCAACTTACTGCACGGATGTAATGATCCATAGCCAGTAAATTCCCCGAAATCACTCAGGCTCGTGAACAGTGCATATGTGTCCGATAATTCTGAGAATGCCGATCCTTATGAGTCGTTATGGTAATTGTGCCAGCGTATTACCCAGTTTTCATGACAGAGGCATACCTTTGGGGTTAATTGGCTAAAATGCGTTGACAGAACATGGCTATCATCGGAAGTGCAAAGAATCCTTGCAGGATTGCAATCATCGGAGCCGGTCCGGCGGGGTTCTATGCAGCAGGGCATCTGTTGAAACAAAAAACTCACGCTGTGGCGGTAGATGTATATGACAAACTTCCCGTCCCCTATGGACTTGTTCGCAGCGGTGTTGCCCCTGATCATCAGAAGATCAAGAATGTGACACGTGTCTATGAAAAAATTGCTGCACAAGAAGGATTTCGGTTTTTTGGCAATGTCGAGTACGGCAGGGATATTGACCTTGAGGACTTGAGCAATCATTATCATCAGGTGTATTTTTCCACAGGTGCACAGGTGGACCGCAGACTGAATATTCCGGGAGAGGATTTACACCGCAGCTACTCGGCTACAGATTTTGTGGCCTGGTATAATGGTCACCCGGATTACACGGACTTGCAGTTTGATCTGTCCAGATCTTGTGTAGCAGTCGTAGGGGTCGGGAATGTGGCGGTAGATGTTTGTCGAATCCTTTGCCGCACAATTGACGAGCTAATAAAAACAGACATTGCAGATTACGCGCTGGAAGCACTGGCTGAAAGTCAAGTGCGCGAGGTCTATATGCTGGGAAGGCGAGGACCTGCGCAAGCAGCATTTACCAATCCTGAAGCCAAAGAACTCGGTGAGCTGCCCGGTGCGGATATTTTTGTCCTGGAAAAAGAAGCGGAGTTGGATCCAGGATCCGAAGCATGGTTGTCGGCCCATGGCAATCGGTTGACTGCTAAGAAAGTCGAACTCATTCAGGGGTTTGCAAAAGAGGCAGGTAGAGGGAAACCGCGTCGCCTGGCTCTGCGCTTTTTGGTTTCGCCTGAGGTATTGCATGATGATGGAGCAGGTGGAGTAGGGGGTGTAACACTTCGCAAAAATAGACTGGTTGTCGATGGAGATCGACTGCGCCCGCAGCCGACAGGTATTACCGAGGAGTTACCTGCAGAAGTCGTATTTCGGTCAGTTGGATATCGGGGAGTACCGCTTCCGGGGCTCCCGTTCAGGGATGACTGGGCTGTGATCCCGAGTGATCAAGGTCGAGTCACGGGTGATGGAATTTCCTGTGGGGTGTACGTAGGGGGGTGGATCAAGCGTGGACCCACCGGAGTGATCGGTACCAATAAGCCGGATGCACAGGAAACTGTTCGGAGCATGTTGGAAGATCTTGAAGCCGGCCGCTGTTTCAATCCCGGGTACACAGAGCCTGAATCCATTGACCATCTGTTGGAGGATCGGTGTGGAAGTGTTTTTCGGTGGGATGATTGGACGGAGCTAGATCGCCTGGAAACCGCTGCCGGTGATCCTCTGGGGCGTCCCCGGGTGAAATTCACCTCAACTCAAAGTATGCTGGAGGCACTTCAGCGTTAAAGGAGAGATTCTCAGGTTATTGCGTCCAGCCCGTCTGGCAATTCATAGAGATATAGATCTCAGGTAATTTGTGCTGTTATTGGGGCTTGGTACTCCCGGATCATTCTTGGATCTTATAAACCACAACCATTGGAGCGGCACCGTCCCCTTGGTGTATACCATAGGCATGCCCGCCTCGAATCACCTCAAGATCCACGGCAACTGGAAGTGTAGCACGACCGACTGCATGAGATTCTCGGCTCAGAATTAACCACTCCGCCTGAACCGCATCTTCGGGGCTACTCAGCTTGATCCATATGCGGTTCACCTCATCCACCACAAAAGTCTGAAATGCCGGCTTCGTCTCGTGGGGTTCACGGGCCTCCACTAATTCCCGATAGTGGGGCTCCTCCGGCATTGCTTCAGCCATTTCTGCACTCGTGATTGGTACCGGTTCGTGCTCATAGCGGATTGTATCACGAGTTGATTCGTCGGCGGATACGGTCACGATTTCAATTTTGTCGCTCCAACCGTAGTAGAGCATATCATCAGGGCCAACTGCCCAAGAAGGTGATCGACCAAATGGAGTCCAGACAAAGTTCATGCCACCGCCTTCCTCAAGATTGTATATCATTTCATACTCATCTACGGTGCCAATAATGTCCGTACCATAACTTCCATCCCTGTTGATCTTGATCAGTTCGTAGTGAGTATTGTCATTGATCGTCATTGTGCCATCATCGGATTCCAGAAAAGGAGACAAACTCTTGGTCATGATCCATCCATCTCCAATGGCACCGATCAAAGAATTGAACTGTTTCTCTCCATCATCTCTTACTTCAACGCTACGCACGTAGGAGAAGTCATCAGGATCATAAATTAGGATCCGGTTTGTAACGAATTCCCACAGATACACGGAATCTGCTGCACCAATGACGGCACCACTTAAATACTGGTACTCGCCTGGTCCTTGTCCTCGGTCTCCGACTTGGCTCAGATGGGTACCGTCTGGTCCGAATACGTGAACCAATGGGGATCTCTGCCCTTCTGACACAAGTATGTCACCATCTCCATTGACCGCGATTTGTGCAATCGGACCAAACAGGATCGTGTCCCCTGCAGATTCATCGCCGAGTCGAAGGATTTCTTCCAGTGTGATCGAGGTGGCTTCGCCTTCGTTCTGTACCGGACCCGTGCTACGCCCACATCCAGCCAAGAGGATAATGCAGAAAGGAATTAAGATCTTATAGCAGGACGGTTCTGCCTGATTAGCGCTACCTTAGCGCGATCCAAT